>JAQAJI010000069.1 GCA_028278665.1 Candidatus Rariloculus versatilis | reverse complement strand
GGACTTTCCGCTGATCGGCAACGTTGAGATGCGTTACGACCCCGAGAAGGGCAGGGTGGTCTACGAGCCGGTCAGCATCGAGCCGCGCACGCTCGTTCCCAAGGTCATCAGCGACGACGCGCGTTACGAAAGCGGGCTGAAGGACGGCGGCGATGCCTGAAATTCAGAATTTCACGATGAATTTCGGGCCGCAGCATCCGGCCGCGCACGGGGTGCTGCGCCTCGTGCTCGAAATGGACGGCGAGGTCATTCAGAAGGCCGATCCGCATATCGGTCTCCTGCACCGGGCGACCGAGAAGCTGGCCGAGAGCAAGCCGTTCAACCAGTCGATCGGCTACATGGACCGGCTGGACTACGTCTCGATGATGTGCAACGAGCACGGTTACGTTCTCCGGATCGAGAAGTTGCTCGGCATCGCTCCTCCGATTCGCGCGCAATACATCCGCGTGATGTTCGATGAAATCACGCGAATCCTTAACCATCTCCTGTGGCTCGGGACGCATGGACTGGACATCGGGGCGATGACGATGTTCCTGTACTGCTTCCGCGAGCGCGAAGACCTCATGGACTGCTACGAGGCCGTTTCCGGCACTCGCATGCACGCGACATACTATCGGCCCGGCGGCGTCTACCGCGATCTGCCCGAGCGCATGCCGAAGTACCAGAAGTTTGGCGGCCGCAGCGAGAAGGATCTGAAGAGGCTCAACGAGGCGCGTGAAGGCTCGCTGCTCGACTTCATCGACGCGTTCCTCGACCGTTTCCCCGCGCGCGTGGACGAGTACGAGACGCTGTTAACCGACAACCGGATCTGGAAGCAGCGCACGGTCAATATCGGTGTCGTGTCGCCCGAACGGGCGATGCAACTGGGCTTCTCAGGGCCGATGCTGCGCGGTTCGGGCGTCGCCTGGGACCTGCGCAAGACGCAGCCGTACGAAGTCTACGACCGGATGGACTTCGACATCCCGGTCGGTGTCAACGGCGATTGCTACGACCGTTATCTCGTCAGGATCGAGGAAATGCGCGAATCGACGAAGATCGTCAGGCAGTGCGTGGCCTGGCTCAGGGACAATCCCGGACCCGTGATGCACGAGGATCGCAAGATCACGCCGCCGACACGCATCGAGATGAAGGACGATATGGAATCGTTGATCCATCACTTCAAACTCTTCACCGAGGGCTACTGCGTTCCGGAAGGCGAGGTTTACACCGCGATCGAGCACCCGAAGGGGGAGTTCGGCGTCTACCTGGTCTCGGACGGTTCGAACAAGCCCTATCGTCTCAAGGTGCGTGCGCCCGGGTTCGCGCATCTGGCGTCGATGAACGAAATGGTGCAGGGCCACATGCTGGCCGACGTCGTAGCCGTCATCGGCACGCAGGACATTGTCTTCGGCGAGATCGATCGATGAACGCGGCAGTGCCGATCGCTGTCGTATACGCGGGCACGGTCCGGTTCGGCGGTGTCGGTGGGATCGAGCGATGAGCAACGCAGGCGAAACCGCGGTCCTGTCGGATCAGGTGTGCGCGGAAATCGAGCGCTGGGTCGAGAAGTTCCCCGAAGGCCAGCAACGCTCGGCGGTACTCGCGGCCCTGCATGCCGTGCAGCACGAGACGGGCGGTTACCTGACGCCGGATCTCATGAACGCCGTTGCCGACTATCTGGGCATGCCGCCGATCCAGGTCTACGAGGTCGCGACGTTCTATTCGATGTTCGAGACGAGACCGGTCGGACGGCACAGCATCTCCGTGTGCACAAACATCTCTTGCATGCTGCGCGGCGCGGACGACATCGTCGCGCACATCGAGAACAGGCTCGGCATCCGGACCGGCGAATCGACGTCCGACGGCAGGTTTTATCTCAAGCAGGAGGAGGAATGCCTGGCCGCGTGCTGCGGTGCGCCGATGATGATGGTCGACCACCGCTACTACGAGAACCTGACCCCGGCGGCGGTCGATGAAGTGCTCGACGGGCTCGAACAGGTATCGGTCGTGGACGGGAAAACGGACAGATTGACGACGGGTGCAGATCCATCCGGCGGGTGGAAATAGGGGTTCGACCATGCCGGAACACGATCTCGTCTGCTTTGCAACGCGCAGGTTCGAAAGCGAGCCCTGGTCGCTATCGAACTATCTCGAGGTCGGCGGCTACCGAGCCTGGCAGAAGGTGCTGGACGGCGAACTCGACCGCGCGGCGATCATCGAGCAGGTCAAGGCTTCGGGTCTGCGCGGCCGCGGCGGAGCTGGGTTTCCGACCGGGCTCAAGCACAGTTTCATGCCGCGCGAAGCGCCGATGCAGAAGTATCTCGTGTGCAATTCGGACGAGAGCGAGCCCGGCACCTGCCATGATCGGGAGATTCTGCGGCTGAACCCGCATTCGCTGATCGAGGGAATGGCGATTTCCGCCCATGCGATGGGCGCGACGGTCGCGTACAACTACATCCGCGGCGAATTTATCGACGAGCCGGTACCGATTTTCGAGGCGGCCCTGCAGGAAGCCTACGACGCCGGTTGGCTTGGCAGGGATGTCAGGGGCTCCGGGATCGACATTGACATTCATACCTTCGTCGGCGCCGGCGCCTACATCTGCGGGGAGGAAACCGGGCTGCTCGAGTCGCTCGAGGGCAAACCCGGCAAGCCGCGCTTCAAGCCGCCGTTTCCCGCGCAGCATGGGCTCTACGGAGCGCCGACAACGATCAACAACACTCAGAGCCTCGCCTCGATACCGACGATTGTCCGCAAGGGGCCGCAGTGGTTCGTCGACATCGGGGTCGAGGGCTCGAGCGGTACGGCCATCTTCTCGGTCTCGGGCCATGTGGAGAAGCCGGGCAACTACGAGTTGCCGCTCGGGATACCGTTCCGGGAGCTGCTGGAGATCGCCGGCGGCATGCAGGGCGGCAGGAAACTCAAGGCAGTAATCCCCGGCGGTTCCTCGGTCCCGGTGATGCCGGCCGCGAACATCGTGGATCTCACGATGGATTTCGACACGATCAAGGCGGCAGGTTCGAGCCTCGGCACGGGTGCGGTCGTCGTCATGGACGAAACGACCTGCATGGTGGGCATGCTCAGGCGCATCTCGCGCTTCTACTACGCGGAGTCCTGCGGGCAATGCACGCCTTGCCGGGAAGGGACGGGCTGGCTTTACCGCGTGCTGAATCGGATCATGGAGGGCTCCGGGACCCACGCCGACCTCGACATGCTCGTCGATGTCGCCAACAAGATCGAAGGTCACTCGATTTGCGCGCTCGGCGATGCCGCGGCGTGGCCCGTGCAGAGTTTCCTCAAGCACTTCCGGCGCGAGTTCGAGTACATGATCGACCACGGCGGGCGCAGCATCGTTTCGGCGCCCGAGGCCGTCGCGGCCTGAGCGCATGGCGAATCAGAAGAACACGGACATGCAACAGAAGAAAGTCAACATCGATATCGACGGCAAACAGGTTGAGGCCGTTGCCGGGCAGATGTTGATCGAGGTCACCGATCGCTCCGGCGCTTACGTGCCGAGGTTCTGCTATCACAGCAAGCTTTCGGTCGCTGCAAACTGCCGCATGTGCCTCGTCGACGTCGAGCGCGCGCCGAAACCGCTGCCCGCGTGTGCGACTCCGGTCACCGACGGCATGAAGGTGTATACGCGCTCCGATCGCGCGATCTCGGCCCAGAAGGCCACGATGGAGTTCCTGCTGATCAACCATCCGCTTGACTGCCCGATCTGCGATCAGGGCGGCGAGTGCGAATTGCAGGACCTCGCGCTCGGTTTCGGCCGCGGGGTTTCCCGTTACACCGAGAAAAAGCGCGTCGTCGCCGACAAGAATCTCGGGCCGCTCGTCTCGACTGATATGACGCGCTGTATCCACTGCACGCGTTGTGTGCGCTTCGGCGAGGAAATTGCTGGTATTCAGGAGCTTGGCGCCGTCGGCCGCAGCGAGCACATGGAGATCGGCACGTACATCGAAAACAGCGTCGACCACGAACTTTCGGGCAACATCATCGATCTTTGCCCGGTGGGTGCGCTCAACAACAAGCCCTACCGCTTCAGCGCGAGGGCCTGGGAGATGGAGGTCAAGCCGCTGGTTTCACCGCACGACTGCGCGGGTTCGAACCTCTACGGTCACGTGTTGCGCGGCGCACTGAAGCGCGTCGTGCCGCGCGAGAACGAGGCGATCAACGAGACGTGGATCTCCGACAGGGACCGCTTCGGCTGCTTCGGCATCTACACCGAGGACCGGCTCCAGATCCCGATGATCAAGCGCAACCAGGAATGGATCGAGGCGACCTGGCAGGAAGCGCTGCAGAGCGCCGCCGCCGCAATTGCGGGAGCCGTGGCCGACGAAGGCGACGGGCTCGGGGTTCTGGCGTCGCCCGCGGCAACGCTCGAGGAGCTTTACCTGCTGCGCCGGATCACCGCGCACCTGGGCAGTGCACACCTCGATCACCGCTTGCGGCGGATCGACTTTCGCGACCAGCAGGCGGATCCGGCGTGGACGTGGCTTGGCTCCTCGATCGCCGGGCTCGAGCGACTTGACGGCGTGCTGGTCGTCGGCTCGAACCTGCGCATGGAGGTCCCGATCATCGCGCATCGCATGCGCAAGGCCGCGCTCGGCGGCACGCAGATCGGCTTCGTCAACCCGGTCGATTACGAGTACCTGTTCAGATCCACTTACGTCGAGGCGCCGCTCGCTGACTTCGCGCGGTCCCTTGCAGCTGTGCTTGGAGCCGCTGCCGAGGAACTCGACCGGCCGCTGCCCGAAGGCGTGGCCGATGCCGTGTCCGGCGTGGCTGTCGGCGACGAGCATCGCGCGGCCGCCCACGTCCTCCTCGGTAAGGAACGAGCGCTCGTGCTGCTCGGACACATTGCCCAGCGGCACGCGCACTTCTCCGACATCCGCGTGCTCGCGGCGGCACTCGGGGAACTCACTGGCGCGCAACTCGGTTATCTCGCGGAAGGTGCGAACGGGGTCGGCGCTGCGCTCGCAGGTTGTCTGCCTCACCGCGGCGTCGGCGGCAGCGCCGCGCAGCCGGCAGGTTTCGATGTCCACGGCATGTTGAGTTCGCCCCGCCGCGGCTACGTGCTATTCGGTCTGGAACCGGACCACGACATGGCCGAGAGCGCTCTCGCCGAGGCGGCGCTCATGTCCGCCGATGCCGTGGTCTGTTTCACTTCATATGTGAACGACGCGCTTCTCCAGTGCACGGACGTGCTGCTGCCGATCGGCACGTTCGCAGAAACAGCGGGTACTTTTGTGAACGCCGAGGGCACATGGCAGAGCTTCGACGCCGCGGCCGACCCGGTCGGCGATGCGCGGCCGGGCTGGCGCGTACTGCGCGTGCTCGGAAATGCGCTCGGCGTGCCCGACTTCGACTATCGGGATGCCGGGGACGTTCGCGATGCGCTGCGCCGCGAACTCGGCGAGCCCGCACCGCCTGACAACGGCTATCGCGGCAGCTTCGCCGTCAGCATCGATACTGCGGAAAGCGACCTCGCCGGGACCGACGTGCCGATCTACGCGATCGATGCGCTCGTGCGTCACTCCGAGCCCTTGCAGCAAACGGTTCTGGGGGACGCCCCTGACGAATCCGGCGAGCCGCTGGCAGCGAGCGCAACGTGATGGATTGGCTCGTAAGCATGGTCGCCGACTTTGAGCTCTGGCTCACCGCCGCCTGGGTGGCCTTGCCCGAGGCCGTTCGCTTCGTACTCGTCGCGCTGTTGAAGATCCTTGTCCTCATTATTCCCCTGATCATCGCCGTTGCCTACTTCACCTACTGGGAACGCAAGATCGTCGGTTGGATTCAGAACCGTATCGGCCCCAATCGCGTCGGTTGGCAGGGCGTTCTGCAGCCGTTCGCAGACGTGCTCAAGATGCAGATCAAGGAAGTCGTGGTCCCCGCCAACTCGAACCGCTTCCTGTTTCTGGCAGCGCCGGTCGTCGCACTTGTACCGGCTCTCGCCGTCTGGGCGGCCGTGCCGATGAGCGAAGGGTTCGTGATTGCCGACATCAATGCGGGACTCCTCTACATCCTCGCGCTGACGTCGATGGGCGTCTACGGTGTGATTCTCGCCGGCTGGTCTTCGAACTCGAAGTACGCCTTCCTCGGCGCGATGCGTTGTGCGGCGCAGATTGTTGCGTACGAGATCGCGATGGGATTCGCGCTCGTCGGCGTGCTCATGGCCGGCGGCAGCCTGAACCTCGGCGACATCGTGCGCGCCCAGGAGGGCACGAGCGTGCTGTCGTGGTTCGTGTGGCCGCTGTTCCCGCTGTTTCTCGTCTATTTCATCTCCGGCGTCGCCGAAACCAATCGCTCGCCGTTCGATGTCGCGGAAGGCGAATCGGAAATCGTCGCGGGATTTCATGTCGAGTATGGCGGTATCGGCTTCGGGCTGTTCTTCCTCGCCGAATACGCGAACATGATCCTGATCACTGCGCTGACTGCGACGTTCTTCCTCGGCGGCTGGCTGTCGCCGTTTGCGGGCGTGCCGGGGCTCGCCGACACCTGGCTCGCTCTGCCAAGCTTCGGCTGGCTTGCGCTGAAGATGGGATTATTCTGTTTCTGCTTCATGTGGTTCAGGGCAACCTTCCCGCGTTACCGCTACGACCAGATCATGCGGCTCGGCTGGAAGGTCTTCATACCGATCACGATCGTCTGGATTGCCGTGGAAGGCGTCATGGCGGCGCTCGAGATCGGGCCGTGGGCGGCCGGAGTCTAGGAGTGTAACGTGCTGAATCCGGTCAAGACGTTTCTCATGACGGAGCTGGCCAAGGGGCTTCGCCTGACGTTCAGAAACCTGTTCGCGAAGCGAGTCACGGTCCAGTATCCGGAAGAGAAGACGCCGCAGTCACCGAGATTTCGCGGGCTGCACGCCTTGCGCCGCTATCCGAACGGCGAGGAGAGGTGTATCGCCTGCAAGCTCTGCGAGGCCGTATGCCCCGCGCTCGCGATCACGATCGAGTCGGAGGTCGGCCCCGACGGTACGCGGCGCACATCGCGCTACGACATCGATCTTTTCAAGTGCATCTACTGCGGGTTCTGCGAGGAGGCCTGCCCGGTCGATGCGGTCGTCGAGACGCGCATTCACGAGTACCACATGGAAGCTCGCGGCGAAAACATCATGACGAAGGACAAGCTGCTCGCCGTCGGCGAGAAGTACGAGGCGATGATCGCCGCGGACAAGTCGGCGGACGCCGATTACCTCTGAGCCGCCACCGATTGCGACGAAAGTGACGGGATCTTGATTTCGACGGTACTTTTTTATTCCTTTGCCGCAATCCTGCTGGTTGCGGCGCTCGGCGTCATCACGTCGCGCAACCCCGTGCACGCGGCTTTGTTCCTCGTGCTCGCGTTCGTGCAGAGCGCCGCGCTGTGGCTCCTCATGGAGGCGGAGTTCCTCGCGATCGTTCTCGTGCTGGTCTATGTCGGCGCCGTCATGGTGCTGTTGCTCTTTGTGGTCATGATGCTCGACATCAACGTGGAGTCGATGCGCGAAGGCTTCACGCGGTACGTCTGGATCGGCGCGGTCGTCGCGCTGCTCGTGGCCGTGGAGATCGGCCACGTCGTCTGGTTCAGAAGCTCGGGATTGCAGTTCCTGTCGACGCCGGCGCCGTTCCCGGCGGACTACAGCAATACCCGTGAACTCGGCAGCGTGCTCTATACGGAGCATGTCTACGCGTTCGAGATTGCGGCGATCATACTGCTGCTTGCGATCGTCGCCGCCATCACGCTCACGATGCGCCGCCGCCCCGGCCTCAAGGCGCAGAACGTCGCAAAGCAGGTCGCCGTGCGCCGCGAAGACCGCGTGCGCCTCGTCAAGATGGACCCGAGCAAGGACTGAGCCGATGGTCACCGTCGCCCATTACCTCGTTCTCGCCGCGGTGCTCTTCAGCGTGAGCGTGGCCGGAATCTTCATCAACCGCAGGAATGTGATTGTCCTGCTCATGTGCATCGAGCTCATGTTGCTCGCCGTGAACTTCAACTTCATCGCGTTCTCCCGCCTGCTTGGCGATACGTTGGGGCAGGTGTTCGTGTTCTTCATCCTGACCGTCGCCGCGGCCGAGGCTGCCATCGGGCTTGCGATCCTCGTGGTGCTCTTTCGCAACACGCGCAGCATCAACGTCGACGACATGGACACGCTGAAGGGATAGGTCCGGAGCTCAGCGCGTGGAATCGATTTATCTTGGCATCGTCATCGCTCCGCTTGCGGCGGCCATCGTCGCGGGGCTATTTGGCAGCAGGATCGGGCGGGCCGGTGCGCACAGCGTCACGATCGCGGGCGTCGCGATTTCCTTCGTGCTTTCGCTGGTCGTGCTCAAGGACGTCGTCATCGACGGCGCGGCAGTCTTCAACGGGACCGTCTATACCTGGGCTGCCGTCGGCGACATTCGCATGGAGATCGGCTTTCTCGTCGATCACCTGACCGCGCTCATGATCACGGTCGTCACGTTCGTGTCGCTGGCCGTGCACGTGTACACGATCGGCTACATGGCCGACGACCCGGGTTACCAGCGGTTCTTCAGCTACATCTCGCTCTTCACCTTCGCGATGCTCATGCTCGTGATGTCGAACAATTTCCTGCAGCTCTTCTTCGGCTGGGAAGCCGTTGGCGTCGTCTCGTATTTGCTGATCGGGTTCTGGTTCAAGCGCCCGACGGCGATCTTCGCGAACCTCAAGGCGTTTCTCGTCAACCGCGTGGGCGACTTCGGGTTCCTGCTCGGGATTGCCGCGATCGTGCTGCACACGGGATCGCTCGACTACGCCACGGCGTTCGCCGGCGCTCAACTGCTCGATGCGGAGTCGATCGAGGTACTGTCGGGTACGCAGTGGTCGGTGCTGACGCTGGCCTGCATCTGTCTTTTTATCGGCGCGATGGGCAAGTCCGCGCAGGTTCCGCTGCACGTCTGGCTGCCGGATTCGATGGAGGGGCCGACGCCGATTTCCGCATTGATTCATGCGGCGACGATGGTCACGGCCGGGATTTTCATGGTCGCGCGCATGTCGCCGCTGTTCGAGTATTCCGAGATCGCCCTGAGCGTCGTGCTCATCGTGGGCGCGACGACCGCGATTCTCACGGGGCTGCTCGGCATCGTCCAGAACGACATCAAGCGGGTGGTGGCCTATTCGACGCTGTCGCAGCTCGGGTACATGACAGTCGCCCTGGGTGCGTCGGCTTACGCGGCCGGAATCTTCCACCTGATGACGCACGCGTTCTTCAAGGCGCTGCTGTTCCTGGCCGCGGGCTCGGTCATCATCGGGCTGCACCACGAGCAGGACATGCGCAGGATGGGCGGGCTTCGCAGGCACATGCCCATCACGTACTGGACGGCGCTGATCGGGACGCTCGCGCTCGTCGGTTTCCCGGGCTTTTCCGGCTTCTTCTCCAAGGATGCGCTGATCGAAGCCGTGCACGCGTCGACCGCCTTCGGCGCGGGCTTCGCCTACTGGTGCGTGCTGCTCGGCGTCTTCGTCACGGCGCTTTACAGTTTCAGGCTGCTGTTCCTCGTCTTCCACGGCGAGGAACGGATCGACGCCGACGCAAAAGCGCATCTTCACGAATCGCCGGCCGTGGTCTGGGTGCCGCTGGTTGCGCTTGCCATTCCATCGGTCCTCATCGGCTGGTACACGATCGAGCCGCTGCTCTTCGGCGGGTTTTTCACCGACTCGCTGGTCGTGCTCGCGGAGCACGACGTGCTGCACGAGGTCGGCGAGGAGTTCGAGGGCCCCGCCGCGTTCGTGCTGCACGCGTTCAGTGCTTCGCCGGCGATCTACCTGGCCCTTGCCGGCGCGGTAGTCGCGTGGGTCCTGTACCTGCTTCGTCCGGAACTGCCGGGCCGGATCGCGCAGCGATTCGCACCCGTACACCGGCTGCTCGTCAACAAGTACTACTTCGACTGGTTCAATGAGAACGTGCTTGCCGGCGCCACGCGCGGGTTAGGCAGGCTGCTGTGGGGTGTCGGCGACCGGGCGGTCATCGACGGTGCGCTGGTCAACGGCAGCGCCCGGGGCGTGGCGATACTCGCTCTGATCGTGCGCCGCGTCCAGTCGGGTTATCTCTACCACTATGCCTTCGCGATGGTCATCGGCTTGGCCGCGCTGATCGGCTGGCTCGTCATCCGGAGCTAGCCCGTGTACGTGCCGCTGCTCAGCATCTGTATCTGGCTCCCGATCGCGGGCGCGATCGCGGTCCTGCTGCTCGGCTCCGGTCAACGGGCCGAACTCGCCAGGCGCGTCGCGCTCGGAGTCTCGGTCGCGACCTTCGTCGTCGCCATTCATCTTTATATCGGCTTTTATCCCGAATATGTCGGCATGCACTTCGTCGAACGCCTGCCCTGGATCGGCGCGTTCAACGCGTTCTACGCGCTTGGCGTCGATGGCATCTCCATGCCGCTGATCCTGCTGACCGCGTTTCTGACCCCGCTTGTCATCATCGCCGGCTGGGAGGTCATCAAGACCCGGCCCGCCCAGTACTTCGCGGCCTTCCTGTTGCTCGAAGGCCTGATGATTGGCGTTTTCGCCGCGCTCGACGCGTTGCTGTTCTACGTGTTCTGGGAAGCGATGCTCGTGCCGATGTTCATAATCATCGGGGTGTGGGGCGGGGAACGGCGCGTCTACGCGACCGTGAAATTCTTCCTCTACACCTTCCTCGGCTCGGTCTTCATGCTCGTGGCGCTGATCTACCTCTACCAGCAGTCGGGCAGCTACTCGATTCAGACGTTTCACGAATTGCCGCTCGGCATGAACGAACAGGTCCTGATCTTCCTTGCCTTCCTGATCGCCTTCGCGGTGAAGGTGCCGATGTGGCCGGTGCACACCTGGCTGCCCGATGCGCACGTCGAGGCGCCTACGGGCGGCTCCGTGATCCTCGCGGCCGTGCTGCTCAAGATGGGCGGTTACGGTTTCATCCGTTTCAGCTTGCCGATCACGCCGGATGCGAGCCAGTCGCTCGCCTGGCTCATGATCGGGCTGTCGCTGGTCGCGATCGTCTACATTGCCTTCGTCGCGCTCGTGCAGAAGGACATGAAGAAGCTCATCGCGTATTCGTCGATCGCCCACATGGGCTTCGTCACGCTCGGTTTTTTCGTGATCTTTGCGACGATCGCCAATACCCAGGACGAAGCCGGTGCAATGCTGGCGCTGCAGGGCGGCATGGTGCAGATGATCTCGCACGGGCTGATTTCTGGCGCGCTGTTCCTGTGCGTCGGCGTCATGTACGACCGCCTGCACAGCCGGGAGATCAGCGCATATGGCGGGGTTGCGAACACGATGCCGAAGTTCGCCGCGTTCGTCGTGCTGTTCGCGCTCGCGAACGCCGGCCTGCCGGGCACATCGGGCTTCGTCGGCGAGTTCTTCGTCATTCTCGGCAGTTTTCACGCGAGTTTCTGGCTCGCGTTCACGGCCGCGACGATCCTCGTGTTCGGTGCGGCCTACACCTTGTGGATGGTGAAGCGTGTCATCTTCGGCGAGGTCGGCAACGATGGCGTGGCTGCGCTGGAGGATGTCGGGCGGCGCGAGTTCTTCGTCCTCGGCACTCTGGCGGTATCGGTGCTGGTGCTCGGCGTCTGGCCCGATCCGCTAGTAGAGGCGATGGACGAGACGCTGCGCCAGCTCCTCGTTCATGTGATGCAGTCGAAGTTGTAGCGGTGGGCGCAAAATGATCGAGTATTCCCCGGCAGCAGCGGAGATCTTCCTGGCCACGGCGATCTGCGTCGTGTTGCTCGTTGACGTCTTCCTGCGCGACGAGCAGCGGATGATCACCTATTGGCTGTCGCTGGTAGCTCTGCTCGGAACAGCCGCCTGCACGGGCCTGTTCTTCGCGGATCAAACCGTTATCACCTTCTACGGCAGCTTCGTTGCCGACAGTGCGGCCGGGGTGCTGAAGCTCGTCGCCTACCTGGCCGTCGCGCTCGTATTCGTGTATTCGCGCGACTATCTCGCCGCGCGAAATCTTTTCAAGGGCGAGTTCTTCATCCTCGGGCTCTTTGGGCTGCTCGGGATCATGGTCATGATCTCGGCGCACAGCCTGCTGACGATGTATCTCGGGCTTGAGTTGTTGTCGCTCGCGCTTTACGCGCTTGTAGCGTTCAATCGCGAGTCGGCGACGGCTGCCGAGTCCGCGATGAAGTACTTCGTGCTGGGAGCGATCGCTTCGGGCACGCTGCTGTATGGCATCTCGTTGCTCTATGGCGTGACCGGGACGCTTGAGATCACCGAACTTGCCGAGCGCCTGTCGGAGCCGGACGGTATGGATATTACTGCACTCGTCGGGCTTGCGTTCATCGTCGTTGGCGTGGCCTTCAAGTTCGGCGCCGTGCCGTTTCACATGTGGGTGCCCGACGTCTACCAGGGCGCGCCGACCCCGGTCACGCTTTTCATCGGTTCGGCGCCGAAGATCGCCGCTTTCGCACTGGCCTGGCGCGTGCTCGTCGAAGGCCTCGGCGACGCTCACTCGAGCTGGCAGGGCATGTTGATCGTGCTGTCGATCCTGTCGCTCGCGATCGGCAACGTCGTTGCGATCGCGCAGACGAATCTCAAGCGCATGCTCGCCTATTCGACGATTTCGCACGTGGGCTTCATCCTGATGGGTTTCATCGCCGGGACCGACGACGCACTGAGTGCCGCGCTGTTCTACACGGTGAGCTACGTGATCATGGCTGCCGCAGCATTCGGCATGATCCTGCTCTTGAGCCGGGAAGGCTTCGAAGCGGAGCAGCTCGAGGATTTCAAGGGCCTCAACGCGCGCAGCCCCTGGTTCGCGTTCGTGATGCTAATGATCATGTTCAGCATGGCAGGAGTGCCGCCCTTCATCGGTTTCTACGCCAAGCTGCTCGTGCTTGGCGGACTCATCGAGGCGGGACTGCTGTGGTTGGCCATACTGGGAGTGATCCTGGCCGTCGTCGGCGCCTTCTACTACCTGCGCGTCGTCTGGTACATGTACTTCGCCGATCCCGTGGACGAGGCGCCGATCGTCGCGCCCGGCAGCATGCGCGTCGTGATCAGCGTGAATGGGCTCGGTCTGCTCGCGCTCGGCGTGTTTCCGGGCTTCCTGCTCGATCTGTGCGTGCGGGTGCTTTAGCAGGCTTTCGAACGGGACCCTTCAAACGCTGGCGTCATGTCATTGCGACGGCAGCGAGCCGAAATTTCTGAAATTTCGGCTGTCTTGCGCCGACAGCGGTGTCGCATGAGGCGCTCATTCGATCAGGTAAGATGAAGGTCTGACGAGACCCAAAATTCTGTTACCGCGGAGGCGTCATGTTCAGAAACCGTGCAGGGGCGTACATTTTCGTTTCGCTGAGCTTCGTCATACCGAATCTCGCGCATTCTCATCATGCTGCGAGCATCCACTACGATATGACGGATATTGCCGAGGTCGCCGGCCGAGTGACTGGCGTCGAGTGGGCGAATCCCCATACCGTCATCACGATTGACGGCAGTGAGGACGGAGGAGCCGAGGCCGAGTGGCGGATCGAAGCGGCGGCCGCCGCGATGATCCTGCGCACAGGCATCGAACGCGATTCGGTTGCCATCGGTGACACCGTTCGCGCCGCGGGGTATCGGGGCCGCAGAAACACAAATGCGATCTTCATGCAGAGCTTTCTGCTCGCCGATGGCCGCGAATGGCGTTCGTCTCGAGCGATCGAACCGCGCTGGACGGAAAATCTCGTCGGGACGTCGTGGACAAATCCGCTATCGGGACAATCGAGCAATGGCCCTGGAATCTTCAAGGTGTGGAATCTCGACGAGTCGACGCTGCCTGAAACGGGACCGCCGCGTCCGCTCTGGAACGAAAGCTATCCGCTTACCGAATTTGCGAATGAGATGCAGCGAACCTGGGGCAACGGCGCCGAGAATCCTTACGTCAACTGCGCCAATGGCATGCCTGCGATCATGGATACGCCGATACCGATGGAATTCGTCAGGAACGGCGAAAACGTCGTGCTGCGCTTCGAGGAACTCGATGCGCGGCGCCTGATCGTCATGGCTGATTCGAATCGGTCTCCGACTCCTGGCCCCTACGGCTATTCCACCGGCCGTTGGGAGGGCGAGTCGCTGGTCGTTCGGACGGTCGCGATCGACTGGCCCTGGTTCGACCAGGACGGCATTCCCTTGACACAGAATACGGTAATCTCGGAGCGAATCACGCCGAGCCCGGATGGCCGATTCCTGAATTACATTGCGACCGTGGTTGACGAAGCGGTGTTCACCGAAGCGGTT
>JAQAJI010000068.1:26818-27134 GCA_028278665.1 Candidatus Rariloculus versatilis | reverse complement strand
GTACGAAACGCGTAGCGCCCGGTCAGCACCGCCGCGCGCGTCGGCGAGCACACATGCTGCGACCAGAAACGTTCGAAACGCACCCCCTCCGACGCCAGCCGATCGAGTGTCGGCGTCACGGCCGTCGGTCCGCCGAGTCCGTAGCTTGGCAGGGATTCCGTGCCGAGATCGTCTGCGATGATCACGAGGATGTTGGGAGCCGCGGCGACGGTCACCGGCAGTCCGCTCCAGATTATCGCGAGCGCCGATATGAGTTTTTGCATGGGTATACCCGGACGATTTGGGGTCTTGTCGATTCTGGCTTTCCGGTTTGACT
>JAQAJI010000068.1:0-26666 GCA_028278665.1 Candidatus Rariloculus versatilis | reverse complement strand
GCGGAATTGGTAGACGCGCTGGATTTAGGATCCAGTGGGGCAACCCGTGGGAGTTCGAGTCTCCCCTTTCGCACCAGTACAATTGTTCGCCCGGTGCATTGGCGCGGTGGCGCCGGAGAACGGAGGCAGATGGCAAGCACGGCAAACCTCGACGTTTCGGTCGAGTCATCGGGGACTTTGCAGCGGCAGATGACGGTGCATGTGCCGTCGGTCGAAATCGAGCGCGAGGTCGCCGCCCGGCTCAAGAGCGTGGGCAAGACCGCGCGGCTGAAGGGCTTTCGGCCCGGCAAGGTCCCGCCCAAGGTCGTGCGCAAGCGGTTCGGCGGCCAGGTGCGCCAGGAAGTGATGTCCGATGTCATCCGCACGAGCTTCACGCGCGCGATTACTCAGGAGCAGCTCAACCCGGCCGGCAATCCGTCCATCGAGCCCCTGTCCAGTCAACAGGATGGCCGTTTCAGCTACCGGGCCGTCTTCGAGGTCTATCCGGAGATCGAGCTCAAGGGTGTCGAGGGCCTAGCGGTCGACCGGCCCGAAGTCGAGATCGAGGACCGCGATGTCGACGCCATGATCGACAAGCTGCGCGCCGGTATCGCGACCTGGGAACCCGCACAACGCGCCGCGGCGACCGGCGACCGCGTGACCGTCGACTTTGTCGGCAAGATTCGCAAGAAGGCGTTCGAGGGCGGCGAGGGCAAGGATGTCCGGATCGTTATCGGTTCCGGGCAGGTGATCGACGACTTCGACAAGGCGCTCAAGGGCGTCACGGCCGGCGACGAGAAGCGCGCCAGGGTCAAGTTTCCGAAGGACTACCCGGTGGAGGAACTCGCCGGGAAGCGCGCGACGTTCGAGATCAGCGTGCATGGTGTCGAGGCACAGGTGCTGCCCGAGATCGACGAAGAGTTCCTGGCCGGGTTCGGCATCGAGGACGGCGGCGTGGAGCAGCTCAGGACCCAGGTACGCGAAAACATGCAGCGCGAGCTCGACGAGCGGCTGAGGGCGACGATGAACAACACCGTGCTCGAAGCGTTTCTCACGGCCAACGATGTCGAGGTGCCGAACTCGCTCGTCGAGCAGGAGATCAGTTTCCTGCAGGCTGAAGCAATGCGCAGGCTCGGTACCGACGATCCCGAGCAGGCTCCGGCCAGAGACGCCTTTGCCGCCGGGGCGGCGAGACGAGTCAAGATCTCGCTGCTCGTTCAGGAATTCATCGCCCGGCAGGGACTCGCGCTCGACCGCTCGCGCGTGGACGAGCGCATCGAGAGTCTCACCGCGCCGTATGAGGACCCGCAGGAAGCGGCACGGATCTACCGGACCAACAGCGATCTCATGGCTCAGGTGGAGTCGGCCGTGGTTCAGGACCAGGTTGTGGAACTGCTGACCGAGCGGGCCAGCGTCTCCGGCAAGAATATGAGTTTCGACGAGTTCATGGGTACCGCCGACGCCGCGGAATCCGCGTAGATTCGGCAGTCACCGGTTGAGGAAGCAAGAGTGAGCACGAAAGGACTTAATCTCGTCCCGATGGTCGTTGAGCAGACGGCCCGCGGCGAGCGCGCGTACGATATCTACTCGCGGCTGCTCAAGGATCGGATCGTTTTCGTTGTCGGCGGCGTCGACGACCACGTCGCGAACGTCGTCGTGGCGCAGTTGCTGTTCCTTGAGTCGGAGAACTCCGACAAGGACATTCATCTGTACATCAACTCGCCTGGCGGCATCGTCAGCGCGGGGCTGTCCATTTACGACACGATGCAGTTCATCAAGTGCGATGTCAGCACGATCTGCGTCGGTCAGGCCGCGAGCATGGGCGCGCTGCTATTGGCCGGCGGCGAGAAGGGCAAGCGCTTCTGTCTGCCGCATTCGCGCGTCATGATCCATCAGCCGAGCGGCGGGTTTCAGGGGCAGGCGTCGGACATCGACATCCATGCCCGCGAAGTCCTCAAGTTGCGCGAGCAACTCAACGTTATCCTGGCAAGGCACACGGGCCAGACGGTCGAGCAGATCGCCCGGGACAGCGATCGGGACAACTTCATGGACGCCGCGGCGGCCGTCGAGTACGGGCTGATCGACGCCGTGCTCGAAAAGCGAACGGAAGACGGCAGTAATCGCTGACAAGTCAATGGCTTAGGAATCGAGATTCGTGTCGGCCAAACGCGAATCCCGGCTTTGCAGACGTTCGGCACTAATGCTATAACGCCAAAATACGCTTCCTGGACGGGCGGAAGGACTGCACATGACAGACGACTCTCGCAGCAAACCCGACGACGGTAAGTTGCTTTACTGCTCGTTTTGCGGGAAGAGCCAGCACGAAGTCCGCAAATTGATCGCAGGCCCCTCCGTATTCATTTGCGATGAGTGCGTCGAACTTTGCAACGACATCATCCGGGAGGAACTCGACGATCGTGCCGAGCGCGGCCGGGACGATCTGCCCAAGCCGCAGGAAATCAAGGCCGTCCTCGACGAGTACGTGATCGGCCAGCAGGTCGCCAAGAAGGTCCTTTCCGTCGCGGTCTACAACCATTACAAGCGGCTGCAGACGCGCTTCAAGGACAAGGGCAAGCAGGATGTGGAACTCGCCAAGAGCAACATCCTGCTGATCGGCCCGACCGGTTGCGGCAAGACCCTGCTCGCCGAGACGCTGGCGCGCCTGCTCAATGTGCCGTTCACGATTGCCGATGCCACGACACTGACCGAGGCGGGTTACGTCGGCGAGGATGTCGAGAACATCATTCAGAAGCTGCTGCAGAAATGCGACTACGACGTCGAGAAGGCACAGACGGGCATTGTCTATATCGACGAGATCGACAAGATCTCACGCAAGTCCGACAACCCCTCGATCACGCGGGATGTGTCCGGCGAAGGCGTCCAGCAGGCACTGCTCAAGCTCATCGAGGGTACGGTTGCGTCGGTGCCGCCGCAGGGCGGCCGCAAGCACCCGCAGCAGGAATTCCTGCAGATCGACACCTCGAACATCCTGTTCGTCTGTGGCGGCGCGTTTTCCGGCCTCGACAAGATCATCCTCAATCGCTCCAAACGCAGCGGTATCGGCTTCGTGGCCGACGTGCAAGGCGCCGATTCCAGGCAGAACATCGGCGAGGTGCTCGGCGACGTGGAGCCGGAGGATCTGATCAGGTATGGGTTGATCCCCGAGTTCGTCGGTCGTCTGCCCGTCGTCGCGACGCTCGAGGAACTTGACGAGGACGCGCTCGTGGAGATTCTGGTCCAGCCGAAGAATGCGCTGACCAAGCAGTATCAGCGCCTGTTCGAGATGGAAGGGGCGCAGCTCGAGTTCCGCGAGGACGCCCTGCGAGCCATCGCGTACAGGGCCATGCGGCGCAAGACCGGCGCACGCGGACTTCGGACGATTCTCGAAAACGTGTTGCTCGACACGATGTACGACCTGCCGTCGATGACCAGCGCAACCAAGGTCGTCGTCGACGACGCCGTGGTTACCGGCGACACGAAGCCCTACGTCATCTACGAGACCGAGGAGCGGGCGGCCGTCGGAGACTAGGAGCCTGCGCCGCAGGAAGTCGCGAAAGCGGATTCAGAGCCGTGAATTCCTGTGCCGCAGGCCCCTGGCGACGGTTGATTTCGGGGCGTACCGCCCCAAGCTGTAGTCACAACGCCCGCAGGCGTTCTTTCGCGCGGGCAAGCATTCTGGAATAACGCATGGAAACTGACAGCTCCGAAGTCGCAAGCCGCGGGCGCGTACCGATATTGCCGCTCAGGGATGTCGTCGTCTATCCGCACATGGTGATTCCGCTCTTTGTCGGGCGCGCCAGGTCGATCGTCGCGCTCGATCAGGCCATGGCGTCCGGGAAGGAGATCTTCCTCGTCGCACAGACGCAGGCGGATGTCGACGAGCCTGAAGCGTCGGACCTGTACCGGATCGGGACCCTCGCCAAGATCCTGCAACTGCTCAAGTTGCCCGACGGCACGGTCAAGGTGCTCGTCGAGGGCGCTACGCGCGCCCGGATGCACGATCTTGAGATCGACGAGTGCTTTTCGGCCGACGCGCAGACGCTGGTCGAGGACGAGGAAGGCGACGAACGCGAGATGGATGTCCTGTCCCGCTCGGTCGTGACACGGTTCGAGCAGTACGTAAAGCTCAACAAGAAGATCCCGCCCGAGATTCTCACTTCGCTGGCCGGCATCGATTCGAACAGCCGACTGGCCGATACCGTAGCCGCGCACATGGCGCTGAAGCTCTCCGAGAAGCAGAAGATTCTGGAACTCACCTCCATCCGGCCGCGCCTGGAGCACGTGCTCGGCCTGATCGACAGCGAGATCGACATGCTCGGGATCGAGAAGCGGATTCGCGGTCGCGTCAAGCAGCAGATGGAGAAGAGCCAGCGCGAGTACTACCTGAACGAACAGATGAAGGCCATTCAGAAGGAACTCGGCGACATGGACGAGGCGCCGAACGAACTCGCCGAACTCGAGAAGAAGATCAAGTCCGCCGGCATGTCAAAGGAAGGCCGCGAGAAGGCCACGTCCGAACTCAACAAGCTCAAGCTCATGTCGCCGATGTCGGCGGAAGCGACGGTCGTCAGGAACTACGTCGATTGGCTCGTCAAGGTGCCCTGGAAGAAGCGCACCAAGGTGCACGACGACCTTCTGCAAGCCGAGCAGGTGCTGGAGGAAGATCATTACGGTCTTGAGAAGGTCAAGGAGCGGATTCTCGAGTTTCTGGCGGTCCAGCAACGCGTCAGGGAGCTCAAGGGGCCGATCCTCTGCCTGGTCGGTCCTCCGGGCGTCGGCAAGACCTCGCTCGGACAGAGCATCGCGCGCGCCACGAACCGCAAGTTCGTGCGCATGTCGCTCGGCGGTGTCCGGGACGAAGCCGAGATTCGCGGTCACCGCAGGACCTACATCGGCTCGATGCCCGGCAAGATCCTGCAGAACCTCGGCAAGGCCAAGGTGCGCAATCCCCTGTTCCTGCTCGATGAAGTCGACAAGATGTCGATGGATTTCCGCGGCGATCCGTCCTCGGCCCTGCTCGAGGTCCTGGATCCGGAGCAGAATTCGACCTTCAATGATCACTATCTGGAGGTCGACTTCGATCTCTCTGAAGTGATGTTCGTCTGCACGGCCAACAGCCTGAACATCCCTCCGCCGCTGCTCGATCGCATGGAAGTCATCCGCTTGCCCGGTTACACCGAGGACGAGAAGCTCAATATTGCCAAGCGATACCTGAATCCGAAGCAGATGAGCCAGAACGGGCTTCAGAAGAGCGAGATCGCGATTTCCGACACGGCGATCATCGACATCATCCGCTATTACACGCGCGAAGCCGGGGTCAGGAATCTCGAACGCGAGGTTGCGAAAATCTGCCGCAAGGTGGTCAAGCAACTGTTGCTAAGGCCGCGCAGGAAGGCCCTGCGCGTCAACCATCGCAATGTCGGCAAGTATCTGGGCGTGCGCCGGTTCCGCTACGGGCGTGCCGAGGAGAACGACCAGATCGGTCAGGTTACAGGGCTCGCCTGGACGGAGGTCGGCGGCGAGCTGCTGACCATCGAGGCGGCAACCGTGTCCGGCAAGGGGAAGCTCATCCTTACCGGGCAGCTCGGCTACGTGATGCAGGAATCCGTCCAGGCCGCGATGACGGTCGTTCGCAGCCGGGCTGGCGTGCTCGGCATTGACGAGGAGTTTCCGCAGAAGCTCGACGTCCATGTTCATGTCCCCGAGGGCGCAACTCCGAAGGACGGACCGTCCGCCGGCATCGGAATGTGCGTCGCGCTCGTGTCGTCTCTGACGAAGATCCCCGCGCGCTCGAATTGTGCAATGACCGGTGAAATCACGCTTCGCGGTGAGGTGCTGCCGATCGGCGGCCTGAAAGAGAAGCTGCTTGCGGCCAACCGCGGAGGCATCGACAAGGTGCTGATCCCCTCGGACAACGAAAAGGATCTCGTGGAAATCCCCAGGAATATCAAGGACAAGTTGGAAATCATTCCGGTCAAGTGGATTGATGAGGTGTTCGACCTCGCGTTGCAGCATCGGCCGCATCCGAAGCCGACCGAGCCGGCTGCCGCCGAACGCGAGTCCGCAGCGCAGGACGGCGACCCGAACGAGGCCCATTTGCCTCACTAGCGCGGCGTCATCGGGCCGGTTGACACGTCAAAATCCGCCTTGGTATAAGATCAGCATTCTTGAAGTCCCCGCACGCGCATCCGGCCAGGCGGAGACGGTGTCCGCCTCCGGAGGACCAAGAGAAGTAATTTAGGGAGACGTCGTCAGGCGTTTTGGGGTAATTAACGAGTCGCGAAAGCGCGTAAGGGATTGGAATGAACAAAGCCAAGTTGATTGATGCCGTAGCAAGTGCCGCAAACCTGTCCAGGGCTGATGCCGGTCGTGCGGTGGATGCCGTCGTAGCCAGCGTTACGTCGGCGTTGAGTGATGGAGAACAGGTTTCGGTGGTGGGTTTCGGCACGTTCAGCGTCAAGCACAGGGCTGCCAGAAGTGGGCGCAATCCGAGAACCGGGGAGACGATCCAGATCGCGGCAAGTAACGTACCGGGTTTCAAGGCTGGCAAGGCATTGAGAGATGCCGTAAATTAGCCGGTTCGATCCCGGGGGTGCTTAGCTCAGCTGGGAGAGCGTCGCCCTTACAAGGCGAAGGTCGGGGGTTCGATCCCCTCAGCACCCACCACAGCAAATGCCGGAGTGGTAGTTCAGCTGGTTAGAATACCGGCCTGTCACGCCGGGGGTCGCGGGTTCGAGTCCCGTCCACTCCGCCAGATCGACTGATTGGGACAGGTTTGCCGCTGCGTGAGAGCGGGCGCAAATCTGTCCCTTCGGTTTTTGCGAGCAAATCATGTTGCAGAGCTTTCGGGAATCGATGGGTCGCTGGGTAGCAATCGCGATACTCGCCCTGATCGCGGTCACGTTCGTGTTTTTCGGCATCGACTTCTCGCTGACCGGCACGACATTCGCGGCGAAGGTCAACGGTACCGACATACCGCTCTTCGAGTTCGAGCAGGAACTGCAGCGCCAGCAGAGCGAATACCAGCAGTTGTTTCGCATCGAGCTCAGCGATGATCTCAGGCGCGAACTCCGGCGCAATGTCCTCGACCAGCTCGTGCGCACCGAAGCGCTCACGCAGCGCGCGGCCGATGCGGGCTACCGGGTATCCGATCAGCGTGTCGGCGAGAGCATTCGCAGCCTGACCGCGTTTCAGGTCGGCGGGGTCTTCTCGATCGAGGTGTACCGGGCCGTGCTGAGCAGCCAGGGCCTGACGCCGGCCGGCTTCGAAGCGCTGCAGCGCAGGCAGCTCGGCCTCGGGGAGCTGCAGGACGGCATCGTCGACACAACGTTTCTCACGCCCGCCGAGTTTCGCCGCTACATCGGTCTCGTAAACGAACGGCGCGAGCTGGCCTATGCGCTGTTCTCGGTCGACGACTTTCTCGATCAGGTCGAAATCGACGAGGCGGCCGTCGCTGCTCACCATGCGGCCAACGGCGCCTTGTACATGAGCGAGGAGACCGTCGACCTCGAGTACCTCGAACTCAGTAGCGCGACGGTCGCCGCGGAAATCGACACGAGCGAAGAGGCGCTCAGGCGCTACTACGAGGAGCAGCAGGAACTCTTTGCGACAAGCGAGGAGCGGCGCACCCGGCATATTCTCATGACGGTCGGCGAGGGGGGTGCCGAAGAAGCGCTGGCCAGGGCCAATGCGGCGCTGGAACGCGCGCGGGCCGGCGAGGATTTCGCGACATTGGCCGCGGAACTTTCCGACGACGCCGGAACGAGCGGGCAGGGCGGGGATCTCGGCTGGATCGCGCGCGGCACGATCGGCGGCACATTCGAGGACGCGCTCTTCGCCATGCAGGTCGATGAGATTTCCGATGTCGTCGAATCCGATTTTGGCTACCACGTACTGCGTCTGGACGAAGTCAGGGCAGGCGACCTGCAGACCTTTGAAGAGGTTCAGGACGAGTTGCGCGCCCAGTTCCAGGACGAGGGCGCGGACGCGCTGTTCTTCGAACGCGCGAACCAGCTTGCCGACCTCGCTTTTGACGCGTACGACGAGCTTGCGACGGTCGCAGCAGAGACCGACTTGCCACTGCAGACGGTGTCAGGTTTCCCGCGCACTGGCGATACTTCATTGTTTGCGAACAGCGCGCCGGTCGTGCAGGCCGCGTTTAACCTGGAGACGCTCGAAAGCGGCACGAACAGCGAACTGATCGAGCTCGCCGACGATCATGTCGTCGTACTTCGAGTGACGGCGCACGAGCTTCCGGCGCCGCAACCGCTTGAAGCCGTGGCCGGGGAGATTGGCGAGGAGCTTGCGCGCCGAGCCGCCGAAGTTCTCGTGACCGATGCGGCGGACGCGTTCGTTGCGGCAGTCGAGCTCGGCGCCGAGGATCAGGCCGCCACCGAAGAGCACGGCGGCCGCTGGAACGCGCCGATGTGGGCGGAGCGCGCGAGCCCCGAGGTGCCGACGGAGGTACTCGCCACCGCGTTCGGGCTCGGCAGGCCCGAGGCCGGCAACCCGACCCGCGAACTCGTACCGCTGGTCAACGGCGACCGCGCCGTGTTGCTGCTGTCCGGCGTACAGCAGGGAGAGCCCGAGGACATTCCGCGCGAGCTGCGCGACGAGCGGCAACGCGAGCTGGCCGAGCAGGCCGCGGGAATCGAGCTTGCGGGCTATGTCGAAGGCGTCGTCGACAGCGCAACCGTGCGCATTCCCGACGAAATCCTGAATCCCCAGTTCTTCTAGGAGCCTGCGCCTGCGCCTGCTGGGCCGGGTTGTCAGCGATCGAGCGCGGCACGTTACGCTGGGGCGCTCCCTGAGCTCAATCCGACGATGCTGTATCCGGCGTCGACATAGACCACCTGGCCGGTAATCCCGGCGGCGAGATCCGAACACAGGAACCGTCGTCGTTGCTGACGTTTCACTTCTGCGTCGCGCCGGCGCCGACGCGCGACAGCATGCTCCTGAAGCCCTTGATCCCCGATGCGGCGAGCGTACGGATCGGCCCCGCCGAAATGGCGTTCACGCGAATGTTCCCTGCGCCGAGGTCGAGCGCGAGGAAGCGGACATTGGCTTCGAGGCTGGCCTTGGCGAGACCCATGACGTTGTAATTCGGCAGCGCGCGCATAGCGCCGAGATAACTCAGCGTCAGCAACGCGCCGGCCCGGCCCGCCATCATCGGTTCCGCTCGCCTGGCGAGCGCCGCGAAGCTGTAGCTCGAGACGTCGTGAGCGATCCGGAAGCCCTCGCGGCTGACCGAATCGACATAGCGGCCGACGAGCTGGTCGGCGGGCGCGTAGGCGACGGAGTGAACGAGGATGTCAAAGCCGTCCCAGTGCGCCGCGAGCTGCCCGAAGAATCCGTCGATCTGTTGGTCCTCGCTCACGTCGAGCGGCAGCGCGATATCGCTGCCGAGTTGCGCCGCGAACTTGCCGACGCGCGAGGCGAGCTTGTCGCTCTGGTAGTTAAAGGCGAGTTCCGCGCCCTCGCGATGCATGGCCTGTGCGATGCCCCACGCGATGGAGCGGTTGCTTGCGAGCCCGATCACGACCGCCCGCTTGCCTCGGAGAAAACCCATGTGCCTGCTCCCTGGGTGCCCTGTTGTCCCGTCACGGGATCGAGTCTGGTTTCGGGGACGCCGCGTGTGGACATTGACGCCGAACCGCGGGCGCTAGCTTAGGCGCTCGGTGTGGGGGCGTCCACAACCTCATCGCGATCACGCGCGAGCCAAGGCGCTGCCACGGTGCCGACAATCGCGTATGGGCGGGTCGCGGCGGAGAGCCGTTGCACCGTTGCGCTCGCACCGGAATTGGTCGATATTTGTTGCGGATCGCAGCTGACTGCGATGCGCTTCACCTGCCTCGAACGGGACATTGGAGTGCGCCTGGAATTGTGGGACGGAGCACGCAGTGCCGACAGACGAAATCGCGACAGCCTGGCTTGAGACGGCGCTCGGGAGGCGCTGTCTTGCCAACGAGCAGCGCCTTGTGCGGCAGGCGCTCGACCGCGTGTTCGGGGAGCAGTTGCTGCAGATCGGTAGCTGGGGCGGCCGCGAGAGCTTTCTGCGTTACGCGAGGACACAGCACGAGAGTCTGGTCGGATTGCGGCCCGAGGACCGCGGCGCGGATTTCATCGCAGCCGCGCAAGAGCTTCCGGTCGCGACGGATGCGATCGATGCGGTGCTTCTGCCGCACACTCTGGAACTCACCCGATCCCCACATGCCCTGCTTCGCGAAGCCGACCGGGTCCTGCGCGCCGACGGGCAACTGATCGTGCTCGGTTTCGTTCCGAACGGTCCCTGGGGGCTGCGTCACCTGCTCGCGCGTGACGGCTATCCGCCCGGCCATCGACGCATGATTCGCGAAGGGCGCCTCCGCGACTGGCTCACGCTGCTGAGCTTCGAGGTCGAGTCGGTGACGCCGTGTTGCCACACCCTTCCATTCGAGCGGATCAGGCGATTTGGGACCTTGCCGCGCGAGCGCTGGGCGGAGCGCTGGTTGCCGTTTCTGGCCGGCAGCTACATGCTCTCAGCGCAGAAGCGCGTGCAGGGAATGACGCCGATACGGCCTGCCTGGAAACGCCCGCGGCTCAGGGCCGTCGGCGGCTTGGTCGAGCCGACGACGCGCGCCTCGCCGACGCCCGGGGTCGTGTCCGGCAAGTGAGCTCGTATTCCGAACGAGCGGGAAAGGCCGCGAGGCAGCGATGAAGGAAGTCGAGGCTTTCACCGACGGCGCCTGCCGCGGCAACCCGGGCCCGGGCGGCTGGGGGGTCGTGCTGAGCTACAACGGCCGCGTCCGGGAACTGTGCGGCGGCGAACCCGATACGACCAACAACCGCATGGAGATCACGGCCGCGATCCGCGCACTGGAAGCGCTCAGGGAGCGCTGCCGGGTCCGCGTCTTCACCGATTCGACCTATGTCAAGAACGGGATTACCCAGTGGCTGCCGAACTGGCGCCGGCGCGGCTGGCGCACGGCCGGCCGCAAGCCCGTCAAGAACCAGGATCTGTGGCAGGATTTGGCGTCGCTGACCGACCGGCACGAGGTCTCCTGGCATTGGGTCAGGGGGCACGCCGGACACCCCGGCAACGAACGTGCCGACCGGCTCGCAAATCAGGGACTGGACGATGCGGCAGATCGTACTTGATACGGAAACGACGGGCCTTGAACCGGCTTCGGGACACCGGATCATAGAACTCGGCTGCGTCGAGCTCTTCAACCGGCGCGTCACGAGCGGCACCTTTCACCGCTACATCAATCCGGGCCGGACCGTCGATGCCGGCGCGCTGGCAGTGCACGGCATAGATGACGAGTTCCTTGCGACGCAGCCGTTCTTCGCCGACATCGCCAAAGAGTTTCTTGAGTTCGTACACGATGCCGAACTCGTCATCCACAACGCAGAGTTCGACGTGGAGTTCATCAACCACGAACTGCGGCGCGTTTCCGATGCGCCGCGCGACATTCGAGACTCCTGCGAGGTTCTCGACACGCTTGCTCTGGCCAGGCGCATGCACCCGGGCAAGGCGAACGACCTCGATTCGCTCGCCAGGCGCCACGGGGTGGACGTTTCCCGGCGCGAGTTGCATGGGGCCTTGCTCGACGCCCGAATCCTGGCCGAGGTCTACCTGATCATGACCGGTGCGCAGGTCAGCCTGTCGCTCGACACGGGCGATGCGGCCGACCAGGACCACGCCGGCGAGTTCGTGCCCGTCGAGCGCGAGGGGCTCACGCTCAAGGTGCCCGGCGCATCGCCCGAGGAGGCGGCCGCGCACGAGGCTCTGCTCGAGCATATACGCAGCCAAAGCGGCGGTTCCGCACTCTGGGATGCATTGCCGGACCGGCGCGACGAGTCCTGACCGAAATCCTTTGCAGCGGCGCGCGGTTGCCGCTAAGCTTGCCCCCGCAGCGGAAACTGCCATCCGCTGACATCACAGAATCAGAACCTGGGGAACCCGCACATGGAAGACCTCGTATTCAACGATGCAATGCTCGCATCCGCGATCGTGCTCACCATCACTTTCGTCGGTATTTTCACCGAGTACCTGCACGGCTTCGAACGGTCGAAGGTTGCCGCGACGGGCGCCGTTGCGATGGTCGTCGTCGGCCAGATCTACGGGTTCTATTCGCCGGAGGAAGCGGTCGAAGCGGTCGACTGGAACGTGATCTTCCTGCTCGCGGCCATGATGACGATCGTCTCCATCATGATCCCGACGGGCGGGTTCAATGCGCTCGCGTACAAGCTCGCCCGGATGAGCAAGGGCCGGCTTTATCTCATGATGGTGCTGATCGGCAGCGCCGTGACCTTCCTGTCGCTCCTGCTCGACAACGTCACGACCGTCGTTATCTTCGGCCCGCTGATCATCCTCATCGCCCGGGCGCAGAAGATCAACCCGATTCCCTATCTGCTCGCAGCGGCGCTCCTGTCGGACACCGGCGGAATCGGCACGCTTGTCGGCGATCCGCCGAACATCATGATCGGCTCGGCGGCCGACATCGACTTCAACACGTTCGTGATCCGCATGGGGTGGCCCGTCCTCATCTGCTGGATCGGCGTGCTCGTCATGCTCAGGTTCCTGTTCGCCAAGCAGTTGGCCGAGAAGCCCGAAGGCGAGTTCACCGAGGTCGTCGAGATCAAGGACAAGTGGACCTGGAACGCGTCGCTGATCATTCTGGGCGCCATGGTCGTGCTCTTCATGCTGCACAGGGCCTTGCATTGGGAGGCCTGGTTCGTCGCCGTGCTCGGCATGGCAGCGCTCGTGCTGACGTCGAGAAAACTGATCATGGACATCGCTGTCGAACACGTCGAGATCCCGCTGCTGATGTTCTTCATCGGGCTCTTCATGATCGTCGGCGGTGTCGAGCACAGCCAGTTCCTGATCTGGGTCGGCAGTTTCATCACGCCGTTCGTCCAGTCCGATCTGCTCCTGGCCACGATCGTGCTGATGTGGGTCGGTGCGGTGCTTTCGGCGGCGATCGACAATATCCCCTTCACGGCGGCCATGATCCCGATCATCCTGGGTCAGGAGACGCAGGGCATCAACGTGCCGCCGCTGTGCTGGGGGCTCGCGATCGGCGTCGGGCTCGGCGGCAACGGCCCGCACATCGGCTCGACGGCCAACGTCTTCATCGTGACGATCTCCGAAAGGCTCGCACGCGAGGAAAACGACCCGAGTTTCCTGATCACGCCGGGACTCTGGTTCCGCAAGGGTTCGCCCGTCATGTTCGGCACGCTCGTCATCGCGACGATCCTGATGTACGTGTTCTGGGGCTGGTTCGAGACCCCGCTGCCCGAGTAGGTTCACCGTCCCGAACAATCCTTCCGGCAGCGTGTCAGCCTCGAGGCTGACGCGCTGCTTCGCGCCCGGACACCGGTGCCGCGCTCAGAACCTGATGCCGCTCAGCCACATGTGGGTGGCGATGCTCGCCGCATAACCCAGCGCGATCGCCCACGTCCACTTGAAGTGCGCGAAGAACGTGTAGATGCCGCGCGCCTGACCCATGACCGCGACACCGGCGGCCGACCCGACAGAGAGCATTCAGCCGCCGACGCCTGCCGTCAGCGTGACGAGGAGCCACTGGGCGAGGGTCATGTCCGGCGCCATCTCGAGCACCGCGAACATGACCGGAATATTGTCGAGGATCGCCGAGAGGACGCCGACCCAGATGTTGGCGGTCGTGGCGCCGAGCTCGCCGTACATGAAGTCCGATACGATCGCGAGATAGCCGAAGGTTCCGAGTCCGGCGACGCACAGCATGATGCCGTAGAAGAACATCAGCGTGTCCCACTCCGCACGTTGCAGGTTGCGGTAGATGTCGTACTGGCCCGAGCCTGAGGCGTGGTGATCGTGCTCGAGCGCAAAGGCGCTGTCTTCGGCTGCCGGGTCCCCCGAATCGACGAAACGCGTGCCGCTTTTCTGCAGGTAGTAACCATAGAGCTTGAGCAGGCCAAGCCCTGTCATCATGCCGACCACGGGCGGCAGGTGCAGCACGCTGTGGCCGAGTACGGCCATCGTGATGGTGAGTGCGAAGAGTCCCATCACGACGAAGGCGCCTTCCCGAAGTTCGGCTTGTTCGCTGACCTCGGCGGGTTTCCCGCTCGGGAGCGCGATACTCAGGATCGCCGCGGTCACGAGCCAGTTGACGAGCGACGGTACGACGAGCGCGAAGAACTGCTGAAACTCGACGAAACCGCGTTGCCAGACCATCAGGGTCGTGATGTCGCCGAACGGGCTGAACGCGCCGCCGGCGTTGGCCGCAACGACGATATTGATGCACGCCAAAACGACAAAACGGCGATTGTCGCCGCCGATGGCCATGACGACCGTCGCCATCAGCAGTGCCGTCGTCAGGTTGTCGGCGATCGGCGACATCACGAACGAGATCGCGCCGGTGATCCAGAAGATCTGCCTGAGTGAATAACCCTGTGAAACCAGACGCACCCGGAGCACGTCGAATACGCCGCGCTCGTCGAGCGTGTTGATATAGGTCATCGCCGCCAGCAGGAACAGGAAAAGTTCCGCGAATTCGAGCAGGCCGTGGCGGACGGCTTCCTCGGCGCCCTCCGGCACGCCGGCCTGTGAAAGCGCGACCGCGGCGAGCACCCAGATCACGCCCGCGGCGACCATGACGGGCTTGGACTTTCTGAGGTGGATCGTCTCCTCGAATATCACCAGCGAGTAGGCGACGACGAAAATCGCAAGCGCCAGGAAACCGGCCCAGTGCTGCGAGAGGCCGGGCGCGGCTTCCGCCTGCGCGAACGCCGTGCTCGCGAGCCAGACGCCGCCCGCTGCGATTCCAGTCAGGCCGGCAAACTTCTTCCATGTCTTCATGGGCGGACTCCAGGGTATTGGCCATTCGGGCGACGTCGTGTCGCCGATCCGGGGGCAGCCAGGGACGGGAGCGGCGTGGTGCCGGAACGGTACAGCCGCGCGCCGCGTTGTGGCGCCGCGGACGGCATTATAGTATCCGCCCGGCGCCATACAACGCGGAGCGTTGGCGATGTCCGACAGAGTGATTCTCGCGATTCTCGACCCGATCAGCCCGGCCGAACAGCGCTTCGTCAGGCGCGGTGCGCAGCGGGTAGAACGCGCGTGTGCGTTGAATCCGGCCTCCCCGCGCAGTCGCTAGTCTCAGGTCCCGTTCGAGCCGTTCGCAGCGATGAAGGTTCTGGTCACGGGCGCCGCGGGCTTTATCGGTTTTCACACGGCCGGGGCCCTGGCAAGACGAGGCGACGAAGTCGTGGGCCTCGACAATCTCAGCGAGTATTACGACGTTGCCCTGAAGCGCGCGCGCTTGGCAAGGCTCGAACCGCTTGATTCCTTTCGCTTCGTAAAGCTCGATCTGGCCGACCGCGACGGCATGGCGGCGCTCTTCGCGGCCGGGAAGTTCGACCGGGTCATCCACCTCGGTGCACAGCCGGGTGTGCGTTACGGTATCGAGAACCCGTTCGCCTACATCGACAGCAACATCCACGGAACCATGGCCGTCCTCGAGGGCTGCCGGCACAGCGGCGTCGAGCACCTGGTCTTCGCGTCGACGAGTTCCGTGTACGGGGCAAACACGAAACTGCCGTTCTCGATTCACGACAATGTCGATCACCCCCTGTCGCTGTACGCCGCGACCAAGAAGTCCAACGAACTCATGGCCCATTCCTATGCGAGCCTCTTTGGTCTTCCGGTCACGGGGCTGCGGTTTTTTACCGTCTACGGGCCGTTCGGCCGCCCGGACATGGCACTGTTCCGGTTCACGAAGAGCATCCTCGCAGGCGTTGCGATCGACGTATACAACTACGGCAGGCATCGGCGCGACTTCACCTACATCGACGACATCGTCGCTGCGGTCCTGCGCGTCGTCGACCGGATTCCCGGTCCCGCCGCCGACTGGAGCGGCGCCGCGCCGGATCCGGGATCGAGCGCTGCGCCATACCGGCTCTACAACATCGGCAACCAGCGGCCCGTGCAACTCATCGAGCTCATCGAGACGCTCGAACAGTGCCTCGGGCGCAAGGCCGACAAGCGGCTGCTGCCGAAGCAGCCGGGCGACCTCGAGGAGACCTGGGCCGATGTCGGGAGTCTCGCCGCGGACTTCGACTTTCGGCCGGGCACTTCGCTCGAGGAAGGGGTTCGGCGCTTCGTCGACTGGTATGTCGACTTTTACGATGTCGAGCTTTAGGCCAGGTCGAAACAAGTCGGTTCGCGCTGCGCCGCCCGGCCGCCGGCAGCGGTTGCACCGCGGCACTCCAGGGCGCGTTCCTGAGCCGCGAGATCTTTTTGCAATAATCCGACCATGAGCAACGTGGACTACGCACCGCGCACGGCCGCCTGGCGGGCGCTCGGCGAGCGTGCCGGCGCGTTGTCCGACGTGACCATCGAAGCGTTGTTCGAAGCCGATCCTGAGCGGTTCGGCGCTTTTTCTGTCGACGGTCCCGGGTTGCTGCTCGATTTCAGCCGACAGCGCCTCGATCGGCGCGCGGTGTCCCTGTTACTCGAGCTTGCGGCACAGACCGGAGTCGCCGAGCGGATCGGACAAATGTTCGGTGGGGAGCCCATCAACAACACCGAAGACCGCGCTGCCCTGCATGTCGCCTTGCGCCGTCCCGCCGACCGGCCCTTGGCGGTGGCAGGCACGGACGTGATGCCCCTCGTCGAAACCGAGCGCGAGAAGATGCGCAGCCTGGCCGAGGCGCTTGAGTCGGGCGCGCTCAGGGGCTACACGGGAGAACCGATCACCGATGTCGTCAATATCGGCATAGGCGGCTCCGACCTTGGCGCCGTCATGGCCGTGAAGGCGCTCGGGGAATACCGCAACCCGGTTCCCGGCATCCACTTTGTCTCCAATATCGACGGTGTGGAACTGTCTCAGGTGCTCGAGCGCGTGGCACCGGCGACGACCCTGTTCGTGATCTGTTCGAAGAGCTTCACGACGCTCGAAACGCTGACGAACGCGCGCGAAGTGCGGGCCTGGCTCCTGGCGCACGGCGGCGATGCGGCGATCGCCTCGCAATGCGTGGCCGTCTCGACGAACCACGAAGCGATGGACGAGTTCGGAATCGCAGCCGAACGCCGTTTCGCGATCTGGGACTGGGTCGGCGGACGATTCTCCCTGTGGTCGGCCGTCGGTCTCGCGCTTGCGCTCGCAATCGGCTGGCGGAACTTCGAGGCGCTGCTCGCCGGCGGCCACGCCATGGACGAGCACTTCCGGCATTCGCCTTTCGAGCGGAACGTGCCTGTCATGCTTGCGCTCATCGGAATCTGGAACCGCAACTTCCTCGGCGCCGGCAGCCACGCGGTGCTGCCCTACGACGATCACCTGAGCCGCCTGCCGGCCTTTCTGCAACAGCTCGAAATGGAAAGCAACGGCAAGTCGGTGCGGCGCAACGGCAAGCCTGTCGAGTGCCGGACCTGTCCGGTCGTCTGGGGCGAGAGCGGGTCCAACGCCCAGCACTCGTTCTACCAGCTACTGCACCAGGGCATCGATCCGATCTCGATCGACTTTCTGCTGCCGGCGGCAAGCGGCGTCGATCGCCAGGCGCAGCAGGACCTCGCCGCGGCGAACTGCCTCGCGCAGACGCTGGCCCTGGCAGTCGGCGACCCGCAAGCCGCGACGGACAGCCCGCACCGCGGGTATCCCGGCAGCCGGCCGAGTTCGCTGCTGCTGTTCGAACGACTCGATCCCGCGACGCTCGGCCAGCTCATCGCGCTCTACGAGCACAAGACCTTCGTCCAGGGCGTGATCTGGGACGTGAACTCGTTCGATCAGTGGGGCGTCGAGCTTGGCAAGCGGCTGGCGTCAGGTCTGACGAAGGCGGTCAGTGGCGGAAACGGGCGCGACGATCCGCAACCGATCGCCGGCGCGCTCGACCGCCTGCGCGCGGCGCGGCCGCGTTAGCGACACGGCACGCCGCGGCTTGCCACGACGCGCCAATGCGGTTAGGTTTTTGATTGGCTTGTCGTACCCGAAAGCTGCGCTGGCGCGCAGTCGGGGCTGCAACGCGGAGGAACCTGCAATGAAGCGATTTCGGTTGGTTTGTTTGGTCCCTGCACTGTTGATCGCCGCTTTTGCCGCCTTTGGCCAGGCGGACGAGGAGGGCTTCATCCGGCTTGCACCGGACGAACTCGATTGGCCGGAGTCCGACGGCAACAGCATCAGTTTCGTTGTGCTGGCCGGCGACCCGCAGCAGGAAGGCTTCTACATGCTTCGCGCCAGGTTTCCGGCCGGAGTCATGTCGCCGCCGCACTATCACCCCTCCGACCGGCACGTCACGGTCATTTCGGGGACCTGGCACACGGGAACGGGTCCGGATTTCGACACCGATGCGATGGTCCCGCTCAGTCCCGGCAGCTACATGATGCATCCGGCGGGCGCCGTACATTACGACGGGGCGAAGGACGAGGAAGTCATCGTCGAGATCAAGGGCATCGGTCCGGCGCCGACGATCCGTGTCGAGTAGCCGGCCGCGATGCGCCACGGAAGGTCCGGGCATTGCCTTTCGGCAAAGTGGACAGTGCTCGAGACCCGTTACTCATGAACCGCCAGGCTGCGGTGAACCGAATTTTCAAGAGCAGCCCCGCGGCACATTCCGGCGAATTCCGGGAGAGACGGAATGACTGAACCACGCTTCCTGAGTCCACAGCCTGAACAGGTCGCCGGCAACGGCCTGTTGCACCGTCGAGCGTTTCTCACGACGAGTGCCGCATTGACGGGCGCCGCCGGTCTCGGCTTCATGACTGCGCGGCCCGCCGCGGCACAGGCGCCGCTCGAGGTGCCGGAATGGATGAAGGTGCCGGGCGCACCCATGAGCGGCTACGGCGCCCCTTCACGGCACGAGGAGCAGGTGCAACGACGGTTCTCTTCCAGTCCCGGCACTGTCGGATCCGGGGTCTCGCGAACTCCGCTCGAGCATCTGGAGGGCATCATCACGCCGAGCGGCCTGCACTTCGAACGCCACCACAATGGGATTCCCGGCATCGATCCGGATCGGCATCGGCTCCTGATCCACGGGCTCGTCGCGCGACCGTTGATGTTCGATCTGGAAAGCCTGTCGCGCTACCCGCTCGTGTCGCGTATCCAGTTCCTGGAGTGCTCCGGCAACGGCAGGGCGAACGACGCGCCGGAGCCGCCGCAGGTCGCGGTCAGCGAGATTCACGGTCTCGTGTCGTGCAGCGACTGGACCGGAGTGCCGCTGTCGGTGCTGCTCGACGAAGCGGGAGTCGAACCCGAAGCCCGCTGGATCGTCGCCGAAGGCGCCGACTCCGCGGCGATGACGCGTAGCGTGCCGATGGCCAAGGCGCTCGACGATGCGATCATCGCGCTCTACCAGAACGGCGAACGGCTCAGACCGGACAACGGCTACCCGATGCGGCTGTTCCTGCCCGGTTACGAAGGCAACATGAGCATCAAGTGGCTCAGGCGCATCGAGGTCACGGCGGCGCCGATGATGACGCGCGAGGAAACGTCGAAATACACGGATTTGCTGCCGGACGGCCGGGCGTTGCAGTTCACCTTCCAGATGGGCGTGAAGTCCGTGATCACGTCGCCGTCGGGCGGGCTCGAAATGCAGGACCCGGGGCTCTACCAGATATCGGGCATTGCCTGGTCGGGTGCCGGGCGGATCCGCCGCGTCGAAGTCTCGGCCGATGGCGGGCAGAGCTGGGCGGAAGCTGCGCTGACGGATCCTGTGCTGCCGCTGTCGCTGACGCGGTTTCGCATGCCGTGGCGCTGGGACGGCGGTCCGGCGGTTCTGCAAAGCCGCGCGACCGACGAGTCGGGCGCCGTGCAGCCGACCCGCACGGCACTGCACGCCGAACTCGGCACCAACTTCAACTATCACCACAACGCGATCCAGAGCTGGCTCGTGTCCGCGGCAGGCACGGTCAGCAATGTCTATGCCTAGCGGCTCTCGCCCCGTCGACAGGTGCGCTGAAATACGTGAATGCGGTTACTTCGATGCAAGCCCGCGGCGCGTGTCGCACTGCACTTCGCGGCCCGACAAGGGAATTGTGACCCGAATGCTCGGCGCAGTCGCTGCGCAAGGCGTTGTGGCACTTTGCATGGCATGGCCGGGCACACTCACCGCTCAGGAAGGGCCCGGCCTCGGCGTCGAACTCACGGTGGAGCAGATCGCGGCCTGGGACATCAACGTCGCCCCCGACGGTGCGGGTCTGCCGCCGGGATCCGGCAATGCGCGCCAGGGCGCGGAGGTCTTTGCGGTCAAGTGCATCGCCTGTCACAGCACCGACGGAGAGGGCGGGCTCAACGATCCGCTCGTCGGCGGCCACGGCAGCCTGAACGGCCCGGAACCGCTCAGGACCGTCGGAAGTTACTGGCCGTATGCGCCGACGGTATTCGACTATATCAGGCGCGCCATGCCGTATGCGCTGCCGCAATCGCTGACGGACGACGAGACGTACGCCCTCACGGCCTACGTGCTCCAGTTGAACGGCATCATCGGCGAGGATGACGTCATGGACGCGGCGTCCCTGCCGCTTGTCGAGATGCCGAACCGCGACGGCTTCATCCTTGCGTGGCCGCCGACCGAAGAGCGATAGCGCTGGTGACGCGGGCGCGCGCACTACGGGCCGCTTGAAACACGCCGTGAATACATCCATGCAGGCTCCTCACGCGTGACCTCAATGTTGCGGGGAGCCGCACTACCGCTTGATTGAGACACACGGTGAATACATCCCTGTACGCTCCGCGCGCGCATCCCTGCGCGCGAGGGTCTCAAGCAAGCGGTAGTGCGACTCCCCTTGCGTTGCGGCTGGCGTGACGTGCGATTGCGCACTACGGGCCGTCGGTGCGGATCAGAGCGTTTCGAGCTCCCATTCCGCGTCCCAGGGCTCGAGTTCGTAGCGATCCGTCGTGGGGAAGCTCGGCGGGCGCACGGTCCTGAGTCTCGGGTCGTAGCGGATCTGCATCGCGAAGCGCGGCTCGCTCGCCGAAACGGAACCGGCCGCGAGGCTGCCATGGATCAGCAGCGTCGCGTCCTGCCGTGACCGGTATCGGCTGACGACGAAGCGGCGCTTGGCGTAGATCGATGCGTTGACGGTCAGGTTTCCGGGGCCGGTGATGTCCGGCGGCGCGATCTCGACCGACTTCTCCGAAACGAGTCCGAGAAAATCGCTGGGATCGGTCGTCATGTCCGCGTTGAGCGCATAGATGAGATCGCCTTCGATGACGATCCGTTCCGGCGAATGGACGAGCACGGCCCCGTTGACCACGCCCTTCACATGCAGTTGCGCCTTGCGCTCGGCGAGGAGATAGGCCGAACCCTGCGGGAGGGAACGCCTTTGCTCGGGCTCTTCGGAATCGACCGCGGTCCAGCCGTAGCTGCCGTCGGCGTAGAACGTGATCCGCGTGTCTTCGGCGAAACGGTGGGCGCGCTCGCTCAGGGATGCGTCCTCGAGCATGGTTTCGAAGCCTTTCGCAAGCGCGATTCGGCCGGCGCCCGTTTCCAGTCCGCCGAGGAACACTTCATCGCGCCGGACGCGGCGTCTTGAGTTGCTCGTGTTGATGCTGCGCGAGGCCGTTGTGACCTTGCCGAGAAATTGGGGCGTGGCACTGCCGCTCGAGCTCAGGGCGATTTCCGAATTCGAATGAAAGCGGCCTTCGATCACGTCGTCGTGCATCTGCACATTGGGGTCCCAGCGGTCGATGAAATGCGCGAAACTGGAGAAGGCCATCCGCATCATGCTGAGTTCCGTCGAGAAACGGTCGCCGTCGACCTCGGTGCTGACCTTGATCGCGACCCGCTCGATGCCCATGTCGCCCTCGACCGGCAATTGCGTGACCTCGGCCGAGTACACGAGCCCGTCGTGTTCCCAGCTTTGCGGCGACTCCATTTGCGCTGCGCGATCGAAGTTGCGCGCCAGGCGTTCGAGCCGGTTTTCGAGCATGCGTTGTTCGGCTTCCGGCACGGGGATGCGCAGCGGTGCGGGAGTTTCGGACACCGGACCGTCCTCGGACACCTGCGGCTGGCCGCTTTCGGCGACGGTGACGGCCTCCGGAAGCGTCGCTGCTACAGGCTCGGCCGTGGAAACGGTGCCGGTGTTGCCCTGGTCTTCCTCCGCCTCCACCGCGATCGTGTCGTCGCTGCTCGTCGGTGGAATCTCCGCGGCAATGACGGGCGGTGCAGCGGGCTCAGGCGGTGCTTCCTCCCGGCCTTCGAAGCTTACGTCGGCCTGCTCGTCTTCGACCGGCAGCGTCACGGGCGCGCTTTCGGAGGCCACTGACGCCTCGGTCCTGGGCTCCGGAACAATGGTCTCGGTCTCGACCGGCCGCGTGTCGGGATCGGGCAGTTCCGTAATTTCGTTCGCTCCGGAGGTTTGCGGTGCTTCGCCGCCGGTGTCGACGCTGGCCTCCCTCGATTCGAAGTCGAGGCCATCGGCAAGCTGCCAGAGTTCGACGTTGATGACCGACGGGGTGATGACCGGGATGGCCGGATCGAGCCTGACGGTCAGCAATGCCATGATCAGCGCGCAATGCAGCACGACCGAGAGCGCGCCGGCCCAGAAACTCCAACGTTTCGGTCCGACTCGATCGCGCGCGCGGTCCGGGTCTTGTGGCTGTTCGACCGGCGCACGTTGCGCTTCGCGGTTATCGGCGATCGTCACGGTTCCTCCCCCGGTAGCAGAACAGAATTACGCAATTGCGCGTCGAGGGCAACTGCGCGGCGATGTCCTCCGCTGCGGCCAGGGAACGGTGCGTATAATCGCGCAGGATTCGATGGGGCGTCGGGAGGCGAGTCGTGAGCGATAGCGAGTTCATCATCGGCGTGTTTGAGGCCGCCTACGTTGTCTGCCAGTTCATCGTCGGCTCATTCGGCATCGTCATCGCCGCGCTCTCGATCTGGGGAATCGTCGTTCCCGAGCGACTCATCGGGATGGTCACGGGCGTCATGGCCCGGCCGGCGGGGATGCGCATCGCTGTCGGTGCCCGGTTCCTGCTTGGTTTCGCCCTGCTCGTTGCGGCGTCCGGGGGTACTTGGGTGGGGCGCGAGCGCCGGGGCGAGCGCCCTGCCCGTGCTGGGCAGAAATTACATCAATAGCCTGCTTGCCAAAGCGGCGGCCTGGCCGCCGCTGGCCATTCGGACGTGGTTGTTCGTCGGCGTCGCGTTCGGCGGATTCCTGGTGTACGCCGTTTGATTCGAGGCAGGCTCGGCCGGGACCACGCAAGCCGGATCGCGGGTCACCGTAACCGCCGCGAGCGCATTGCGGTCCGACTGAGACGGCAACAGCGGTCGAAATTCGCTACCGACGCGGGGCGGCATCGCCGCCGGCCGCGATCAGCGTATTCGCCCGGAACAGGGGATCGGCCGCCTGCAGGATCTTCGCCCGAAGTTGCGCGCTGTAGTCCGGCCGTGCGGCGAGAAAGTCGCTGACCGTCGAGACCGCGCTCGAGGAGCGGTGGTTGGCGAGCGTCGCGTCGAGCCAGCGCGACGGGAAGAAGATGTCGCCGGTCGCCTGGATTTCCTCGAGGAGTTCCAGGCTCGCGAGCACGTATTTCTCCGACTGCGCGATCCTGAGCGGATGGTGGAGATTCTCGAGCGCCTCGAGCACCCACGGCTCGACTTCGCGTTGGCCGCCGTCTGCGAGCGAGGCGAAGAACGCGTCCCTGACGGATTCGTCCGCTGACAGGGACGGTGCAATGAACTCGAGCTTGCGCCGATTGTCCTGATTCTCCGTTCGCTCGAGCTGGGCGGCAAGGATCGTTTCGGCGTCCGCCGGCAAGCGTATTGCGAGCGACTGCGCCAGCGCGATGAGGTCGTTCTCCGACAGGGGCAGACCCTCGATCGACATGTTTCCGGACCAGATGTCACGCAGGTTGCGCAGTGCTTGCGGCGTGATCGCAATGTCGGCAAACGCATCGAAGCGGACCTTTCGCGAGCTTTCGTCGGTCTGATCGAGCATCGACTGCCAGAGCGTGCTTTCGAGCTCCGCGGCCGCGTCCTGGCGCGCGTCGGCCGGCAGCAGCTTCCAGTAGATCGTCGTGAGCTGGTAGAGCTCAAGCCCAAGCAGCAACTGGTTCCTCTCACGTTCGGCGATGCCGAGCAATGCCGCGAAGTAGTCGCCGGGCCGCGGTTCGCCGCCGGCGAGCATATTCTCGTAGTGGTTGATGAGCTCGGCGGCTCTCTCGACCTCGCCAAGCGTGTCCCAGGCGAGAAGATTGCCCGAATCTGCCGGAAACAGCCCGTAGCCGCGCCCGTCGGAATTGAATACGAGGCGTTCGCTGCCGTCGCTCGAAAGTTCGTCGAGCGGCGTTGCCCGCGACGCGGAAACGACCGATGTACGGCGCATCGCGGCGCCCGCAGTGGCCGCTCCGGATGCATTGAGGTCGTTCGCCGGCAAGTCGGGATCCGTCCCCGAAACGCTTGTATCGGCCATGGCCGCGATTTCGAATCGTTGCGGCCAGACCCGCCCGGCGCCGGTCGGGTCGTCTTGAACGAGTACGTTGCGGCCGTCGCCTTCTGACACGGTTTCGCTCTGTCGCAGCAGCAGGGCCGGACGCCCGGGCGTATTGACCCAGACTTCGCTCCAGGCGTCGAGATCGTCGTCAGTCGCCGCATCGAGGATTTCGATGAGGTCCGACCACGTGGCATTCGCGAAGGCGTAGCGCTCGAGGTATTCGCGCAGCCCCGCCTGAAATCGCGCTTCGCCGACGAGCGACTCGAGCTGGCGCATCATGATGGGCGCCTTGTCGTAGATGATCGGCCCATAGAGCTGCCCGGCTTCGTTGAGGTTTGGCAGCGGTTGACGGATCGCGTTCGCGCCGGCCGTGCGGTCGACCGAATGTGCCGCGGGCGCATGCCGAACGAGGAAATTCAGTTCATGGTTGATCGCAGGAAAGCTCGGGTTGACGATTTTTCCAGCCAGGAAGTTCGCGAACACTTCCTTCAGCCACACGTCGTCGAACCACTCCATCGTCACGAGGTTGCCGAACCACATGTGTGCGGTCTCGTGAGCGATGAGGTTTGCGCGGCCGAGCAGTTCCATGTCCGACGGCGCTTCGTCGAGCAGCAGATTGCGGGCGCGGTAGAGGATCGCGCCGACGTGCTCCATGCCGCCATATTGAAAAGACGGGATCAGCGCGAAGTCGAGCTTCTCGAACGGGTAGTCGATGCCGGTGTAGCCCTCGAGCCAGTCGATCGCGGCGGCGTGCAGTTCGAATATCGCCTCGACGTTGCGTTCGACGGTCGTGGCGTCGGTTTCCCGGTGCAGCATCGTCATCGAGCGTCCGTTTCTCTCCCGCGTGACCGACTCGAACTCGCCGGCGACGAAGGCAAAGACATACGGGCTGATCAGGGCGGACCGTTGGAAACGATGAGTCGTGCTCGAACCGTTCGGCGAGACGGACTCGATGGATGCGTTCGACAGGGCGCGCCATCCGGAGGGCACGGTCAGCGTCAGTTCGAAAGTGGCCTTGAGGTCGGGCTGATCGAAGAGCGGAAACGCCGTGCGCGCCCGATCGGGGACGAAGAGGCTGTAGAGGTAGTCCGGGTTGCGGTTCAGCGCCGAGGATCCCGCGGCAAATTCGATCTCGATTTCGTTGCGTTCTCGCGCGAGCGCTGTCGCGGGGATGACGATATGTTCGCGCTCGACGCGCCAGGCGGCGGGTTCGCCATTGCTCGCGACGCGGCCGATCCGGTCGGCGCCGCCGGTGAAATCGATCTGAAGCTGAGTGGCCGTATCGGACAGGTCAAACGCGATGACGACGCGCCCGTCGATATCCGCGTCCGCCTGCTCCGGGATATCGAGGTCAAGCGCGTAGTGGAGCCCCGTGATCGTCGCGGCGCGCTGCCGGGCGAGTTCTCGTGAGACGCCCGGGACGATCTCCGGTTCAGGAACGCTGCAGGCCGTCAAGGCAACAACCGCCAGAGCCACAGCGAACCGTTCCGCATTGAAGCTGCATCCACGCGAGGCCGTTCGGTCCAGGCGCCGTGCGGGGGCTCGCTTCGACGGCGGCGACCGTCGGCTGAACCTGCTTGCAAGCGAAGCCGTTCGATGCAAGGACTCCCGCTCCTTCGCGCTGCCTGCGCCGCACCCGTGCTCAGCGCGCCTCGCGGCTCCTCCAGCCCTGGGCGTAGGTCTCGCGTGCGACCTTCGAGTATGGCGTCGGACTCACGATGGCACGCACCTCGATTTGTTCGTGCCGCTCGACGGTGGTCTTGCCCGATCCGTCGTCTTCCTCGCCCCAGACCAGCGTGACCTCGTCGCCGATGGCAACGTCGGGGTCGGCGATGCCGAGCGACAGCATTGCGCGCTCGTTGTAGCTGTAGCCTGCGAACATCGACGCGCCGACGATCCTGCCGTTGTGGACGATCTTGTCGAACGATGCCGAGGCGTAGTTCGACAGCGGCAGATCGACGTACTTGTAATGCGGTTCGCCGGGATTGAGCATCGATCTGAATATCGCGCCCACGTCGTCGGCATTCCAGGCGTACGTCACCTTCCGGCGGTGCGGTTGATCGGCCATCTTCAGGAGCGCTTCCCTGCCGATGAAATCGTGGTCGAAGTTCACGAACGATCCGTAACCGATCTCGTAGGGCGTGACGTAGTAGTCCTCGATGTTGTCCGAATAAAAGCTTCCGCCGAGGGATCCGGAGGCCTCGTAGCTCGATTCGCTGAGCCATTCGCGGTACGGCTTCATGCGCTCGCCGGTGTAGACAGCCGGTAGCGGCGACGGAATCCAGCCGGATTCGAG
>JAQAJI010000067.1 GCA_028278665.1 Candidatus Rariloculus versatilis | reverse complement strand
GAATGACCGTACATGCGCGCCCCCGGGATCTAGTCGCGCTCGAATATAAACCATTTGCCGGGCGGCGGCATTGCCGGTGGACGCTGTTGCGCCAGCCACGCGATCCCGCCGCGTGCGAGGCCGGCGCGCGGCTGTCCGCCTCCCCGGCAGCGTCTGACCCGGCTTTGCCGCTAGCGCAGGAACGCGGGCAGCGGCAGGGCGATCTCGATCGCCTGAATCAGGATGAAGACCGGGATCGGCGACAGGTCGAGCCCGCCGAGCGTCGGCAGGATGCGCCGGACGGGGCGCAGGACCGGTGCGACGATTTCGTCGATCGCGCCGAGCAGCGATCTCAGTGAGCTGTTGTACTGGATCGCCATGATCCAGCTCAAGACGATGTAGCCGATCAGACAGATCGAATAGAGCCACAGCGTCAGGTTGATCAGGCGAAAGAACACGTATTGGGCGAAAACGGGCCCGGTGAAGTTCACGTTTGCGAGCGCGAGCAGCAGCCAGGTCACCAGGCACTGCAACACGATCAAGGAGGCGAGCGTCGGCAGGTCGATGGCGCCAACGCTCGGCATGATGCGTCTTGCACGAATGACGACCGGGTTGGTGACGCGCAGGACGAATTGCGACACGGGGTTGTAGAAGTCGGCGCCGACGCGCTGCAGTATGAGCCTCAGGACGAACGTCACGAGGAAAAGATCCGACAGCGTCTTGACGAGGAAGAGTAGCGAGTTCTGCATGCAGGGACGGCGGCATCGAAACGGACGGCGCAAGATATCACGAGTGAGTGAGTCCAGAGCGAAGACCCCGGTGCGTTCCACCGGCGTACGGGCGAGTCGATCGGGCCGCCGTCAGCCTCCCGCGGACGTACGGGCGCCAAATATCGCGGTGCCGATTCGCACACAGGTCGACCCGCACGCGATCGCGGTCTCGAAGTCGGCCGACATTCCCATCGAAAGCGCGTCCGTCGCGATGCCGCGGGCATGCAAACGGTCCCTGAGTTCGCTGAGCTCGTGGAAGTACGCGGCATTGCTCCGGGGAGGCTCCGCCACCGGCGGTATCGTCATCAAGCCGGCGAGCCTGAGGCGCGGCTGCTGAACGATGAGTCTCGCGAGCGCCTCGACGTCCGACGGGGCGACGCCGGCCTTTTGCGTCTCGCCGGCCTGGTTGACCTGGATCAGGACGTTGAGCGGAGGCAGCGACACCGGCCTGTGTTCATTGAGACGCAGCGCGATCCGAGCCCGATCGACGGTATGCACCCAGCCGAAGCGCTCTGCGATCGGCCGTGTCTTGTTCGACTGGATGCGGCCGATGAAATGCCATGCGATGTCGAGCTTGCCAAGCCGGTCCAGCTTGGCAAGCGCCTCCTGGAGGTAGTTCTCGGCGAAGTGCCTTTGCCCGGCCCGCCAGGCCGCCTCGACAGCGTCTGCCGATTGCTGCTTGCTGACCGCGAGTATCACGACCTCGTCGCCCGCCCGCGAGGCATTGACGAGCGAATTCGCGACGCGCGCGCGAATATCGGCCAGATTCTCCCGGATTCGACTCACGACCCCACGGCGGCCCGCACCTAAACTGCCGTCAGCCCGGAGCCTGGCGGCGGCGCGCCGGTGTCTGCAAAAGGAGAGTCATGACGAGGATCGATCTCGCTGGGTTGCTTGAGGTTGCCGTTGCGCGCAACGCCTCCGACCTGCATCTTTCGGCCGGCGTCGCGCCGATGATCCGCGTCGACGGCGAGATCACGCGCATCGATCGGCCGCGTCTCACGCACGACGATGTGCACAGTATGGTTGACGGCATAATGAACGACAAACAGCGCAGCGACTTCGATGCGCTGCTGCAGACCGATTTCTCGTTCGAGATCCCCGAGCTTGCTCGCTTCAGGGTCAACGCGTTCAGGCAGAATCGCGGCTCAGCCGCCGTCTTTCGAACGATCCCCGCCGGGATTCCGTCGCTCGACGAACTCGGCGCGCCGCGCATCTTCAGGGAAGTCTCGATGCACGCCAGCGGCCTCGTGCTGGTGACCGGACCCACGGGATCCGGCAAGTCGACGACGCTGGCTGCGATGATCGACTTCATCAACGACACCCGCGCGAATCACATCATCACGATCGAGGACCCGATCGAGTTCCTGCACGAAAGCAGGCAGTGCCTCGTCAACCAGCGAGAGTTGCACCGCGACACCACCGGTTTCGACGCGGCGCTCAGAGCGGCGCTGCGCGAGGACCCGGACATCGTGCTCGTCGGGGAGATGCGGGACCTCGAAACGATCAGGCTCGCACTCACTGCCGCGGAAACGGGCCACCTCGTGTTCGCGACGCTGCACACGAGCTCCGCCGCAAAGACGATCGACCGCATCGTTGACGTGTTCCCGGCGGGCGAAAAGGAGATGGTGCGCGGCATGCTGTCGGAGTCGCTGCGCGCCGTGATATCGCAGACGCTCGTCAGAACGACGGGCGGCGGCCGTGTGGCCGCGCACGAGATCATGCTCGGCACGCCCGCCATCCGGAACCTCATCCGCGAAGGCAAGCTGGCGCAGATGTATTCGGCCATTCAGACGGGTCAGGCACACGGCATGCGCACGCTTGACCAGTGTCTGGCCGAACTCGTGAAGAACGGCCTCGTGAGCCGCGAGGAAGCACGATTTCGCGCTGTGGACAAGCGCGGTTTCTAGCAGCGGAGCAGGCAAGGTAGCACCGCTCGAACGCGGTGCGGCTTTCGCGACCGGCGGCTAATGACTGGTTGATGGTGTCGGGTAGACGCCGCGCGCATCGAAGACCGGTCCGTCGCCACAGACGCGTTTCATCGCCGCGCCGTTGGCGCCGTGAATGGTGAGCGTGCAACCGGCGCAGCCGCCGACGCCGCAGGCCATGTATTCCTCGACCGCGACCTGGCACGGCAGATCGTGCGCGTATGCGAGGTCGGCGGTTGCGCGCAGCATCGGCTCCGGGCCGCAGGCGAGGATCTGTGTCCGTGCAAGTTCCCGCGGCGCGCTTGCCCGCAGCCACTTGTCCGCGAGTTCCGGGACGAATCCGGCGAAACAGCCCGGGAGCCCGGCACGACTTGCAAGCCGCGACCCGATGCCCCAGCGCTCGAGCAGCGCGATCGACTGCGACGCGCTCTCGGGGATGCCTGCGATGGCGCGGGCGGGCGTGGCGAGATCGAACGGAAACGGCACTTCGGAGCCCATCATCACGAACAGCTCGAATTCGGTCCGCTCACGCAGTTCCTGAGCCAGAAACACGATCGGCGGAATGCCGACGCCGCCGCCGAGCGCGAGGATGCGCGGTCTGGCCGGATCCGGCATAAACCCCACACCAATCGGGGCAAGGATGCTGAGGCGCTCGCCGGGCTCGCGATGCGCGAGCGCGGCCAGCCCCGCGCCGACGGGCTTGTAAAGGAACTCAAGCCAGCCCGCCGAACGCTCGGCCCGCATGATCGAGAGCGGGCGTCTGAGCGGTATGGCCGCGTCGCAGCGGATGTGCGCGAAGCTGCCGGGGTCCGCGCGCAGCGCGGCTTGCGGCGCGTTCACGCGAACGATGTACTGATCGGCGGAATACGCACGATGCTCGAGGATCTCGCCCTCCTCGAGGAAGATTGTGCCTCGGGTCGTCAGGGGTGCTCTCCGCGTGCGCGGCGGACATGGTCGTGAACAATCTCGAGTACCGCCATTCTGATCGCGAGGCCGTTGGTCACCTGCTCGCGGATGACGGACCGGGACCCATCGGCGACCGCACTTGCGATCTCGACGCCGCGATTCATCGGCCCCGGGTGCATGACGATGGCGTCGGCCTGCGCCGCGCCGAGCCTGGCCTCGGTCAGCCCGTAGCGGCGGAAATACTCCTGCGGATCCGGGATCTCGCTGAGCTCGGCGAACCGTTCCTTCTGCAGGCGCAATGCCATGACCACGTCGGCGCCCGCGATCCCTTCAGCGAGGTCGGTCGTCCTCAGGGCTCCCGAAAACTCATCGTTGTCGGGCAGCAACTCGGCCGGTCCCACGAGCCGGAACTCTCCGACTTCGTAGGTTTTCAGCGCCTGCCAGGCGGAACGTGCGACGCGCGAGTGGCGGATGTCGCCGACGATAGCGACGGTGAGCTTCGCCGGATCCCCCTTGTGCAGCATGATCGTCATGAGATCGAGCAATCCCTGGGTCGGGTGCGAGAGGTCCGCTTCGCCGGCGTTGAGCACGCAGATGTGCGGTGCGACCTGACGGGCGATCCTTGCCGGGATGCCGGGGCCGGCGTCGCGCACGACGAAGATATCGACCTGCATCGCCTCGATTGTGAAGATCGTGTCGATGATGCTCTCGCCCTTGGCCCGCGAGGACATGTTGACGTCGAGGTTCAGCACATCGGCGTTGAGTCTCTTCGCGGCGAGTTCGAACGAGGCCCGGGTTCGTGTGCTCGCCTCGAAGAACAGGTTGGCCACCGTCTGGCCGCGCAAGCTGTCCGCGCGCGGCGGCGGCGAGCCGACGGCCGTCAGGTAACGGCGAGCCCGCTCGAGGATAAGTTCGAGCTGGCTCTTCGGCAGCCCATCGAGCGTGATCAGGTGCCTGAGGTTGCCGAAGCTATTGATCTGCTCGAAGCTCATGATCCGGTGCACCCAGCCACTGTTCGGCGATCAGGCACGCAGCGTGGCGGTCGAGCCTTTCCTTGCCGATGCGTCCTTTGCCGGTTCCCGTACGGCGATGTTCGGTGAGCGTCGCGTAAGCGGCGCGCGAAGTCAGCGACTCGTCGACCGTGTCGACCTCGAGCGCGTAGCGCATGCGAAGCTGCGCGACGAATGAGCGTACGTGCGTGGCCACACTTGACGCGCCGTAGTGCGGCGGTATGCCGACGACGAGCCGGCCCGGCCGCCACTCGTCGATCAGTCGGTCGATTTCTGCCCAGGGGAGTTCCCGGCCGACGCCGAGCGTCACCAGCGGCGAGGCCGTACGGGTCAACAGATTGCCGGATGCAACGCCGATCCGACTGAGGCCGAAGTCAAACGCCAGGAGCACCTGGCCGTTGCCCGTGCCCCATGCCGTTTGCGCGCCCATCAGGCATGTCCGGCATAGTTGGCGATCTGGTGAATGTCGATGCCGAGCAGGCCCACCGCGGCGCTCCAGCGTTGTTCGATCGGTGTGTTGAAGATGATCGCGGGATCGGCCGGCGTACTGAGCCACGCATTTGCGGCAAGCTCCGATTCGAGTTGCCCCGCACCCCAACCCGCGTAGCCGAGTGCCACGACAGCCGGCGCCGGGCCTTCGCCGCGCGCCATCGACGCAAGTATGTCGAGCGAAACCGTGACCTTGACGAGCGCTTGCGGATCGAACGTCGATTCGAAACCGTCGTCCCCCTGATGCAGCACGAAACCGCGATCGGGCTGGACGGGTCCGCCTCGCAGCACGCGTTGCGTCGCTTGTTCCGTATTCAGCTTGTCGAGCGAGAGCTGCTCGAAAACGTCGCCAAGGGCCATGTCCGTCGGCCGGTTGATCACGATCCCGAGTGCACCGTCGTCGTCGTGCCTGCAGACGTAGGACACGGTCTCATTGAAATTGGGGTCTCCCATCGCAGGCATGGCGATCAGAAAATGATCCTGCAATGACCGCATTTCGTCCAAGTACCCAGGCGACTCCCGGTGAACCCCACCGCCATTCTATCGCACCGCGAACCTCGGCGTGGGTACTGCGCGCATCGAATACCGCTGTCACTGTCGCGGAACAAGACCGTCAGGCGCGGCCACCCTGCCCGGCGAAAACTCCCAGTCGTAGGCGAACCTGAGCACGTCGTATTCGGCGCGGATGCTACCCGGCAAGGGGTCGAACGGCGCGGCACGACGCAGGATCGCAACGGCCGCCTGATCGATTTCCGCGTTACCGGAGGACCGCCTGACCCGGACCCGCTCGAGTTGACCGTCCGCGGCCAGTGTGACTTCGAGCGTCGGTTTAGCGAGTTGGCTGCCCTCTTCGAGCAGACGCCGCGGGAAGTTTCCGGTACCGATCCGCTCGACGCGCCTGCGCCAGTCGACGAGATACGCCGCCAGCGCGGACTCACGCGTACTCGGGCTCGCGATACCTTCGTCGGCAACGCTGCGCGGAACCCTGGCCTCGACGTCGACCTCGGCCGCCAAACTGCGTTGCTCGGACTGCAGGATCAGCGCAGGCACCTGAGTCGGCGTGCTCACGGACTCCCCGCTGACCTCCGGCGGAGCGCGCGTAGCCGCGTCGGTTCGGCCCCGGGCCACAAGCTGCTCGACCTGTTCGGTCGGCGTTCCCGGCACGGCGTCACGCTGATCCATCGCCAGCGGTTCGCCAAGGCGCATGGTGGAATCGTCGGCCGCCAGTGTCGTCGTGACGCGCTGGCCTTCCTCCACCGGGCCGCCGCCGCGCCGGTCGGCATCGGCGAGAAACTCGGAGTCGTCGGGGTCGCGCTCGATTTCACGGCTGTCTTTGAGCAGCGTCACGCGCAGCGACGGCAAGGTTTCGCTGTCCGGAAGGGGATCGGCCGTGAACGTGACGCCCAGGATCACGATTCCATGGGCAAGTGCAGCAAGGAACAGCATCGAACCGAGCCGGTCGGCGACGCTCGTCACGGCCGGGACACTGCGCGGCGCCAACAACGTCATTTTCAGCCCTCCGAACTCACGACGATTATATCGGCGGCCGATCCTTCGCCAAGTTCGAGGCGATCGCGCATTTCTTGCGTGGCTTCGATACGGCCCGAAGCGTCCACGCGCAGCACATGGCGCACGCCCATGGCGCGGGCGACCTCCGGCCAACGGTCCGGACCCGCGACGAAGAGCGCCGTCGCCGCGGCATCGGCGGTGACACCGTCGGCGGCGATGACAGTGATCGCCCGGGTGTGGTCCGCCGGATAACCGTTCGTCGGATCGAGAATGTGGTGGTGGCGCTCGCCCTCGTGGTCGAAGTAACGCTCGTAGTCCCCGGACGTGAATGCGGCTTCGCCATCGTGGAGTTCGACCACGCCGAGGATCCCGGCGCCGCGCGGCGACTCTACGCCGATGCGCCAGGCGCGCACGCCGCGGGACCCGAGCGCGCGCAGGTCGCCGCCCGCATTGACGATCGCGTTTTCGATGCCGTGCCGCGTCAGTATGCGGATCGTTCGATCCACGGCGTCACCCTTGGCGATGCCGCCGAGATCGATCAGCAGGCCGCTCGCGCTCGTGCTGATGCGCGAATCGGCGATCGAGAGATCTTCGATGCCCGCTCCGGCGGCGAGCCAGGCAGCGATGCCGGCCGAATCCGGCGGGCGCGGCTCGGTACGGGAATCGGTGTGAAATCCCCACAGTTCGACGAGCGCGCCGACACCCGGATCGAAGACGCCACCACTTTGCTCGGAGAGGCGGCGTGCGGCTGCGAGAAGCCCGGCGAGTTCGGCGCTGACGTCGACGGGGCGCCCGTCGCGAAGACCGGCATTCAGGCGCGCGAGTTCGCCGTCGCCCCACGCGTAGTAGTCGCCCTCGTATTGAAGCAGCATCTGCTCGATCTCAGCGAGCGCGGCGCGCGCGGCGATCGGATCGGCGGCGTGCAGCGTGATGTCGACCGAGGTGGCCATCGCGAGCAGCCGCCGCTCGACGGTGCGATCCTCGTCCGCCGCGCAGGCCGCGAGCAATGCGGCGGCCGTGGCGGCAAGCAAGCGAAGCGCCGCTCGCGAATTCCCGCGCCGCGGGCCGGCAGCGGCGCGCGGCAGGAGCACCGCTGCAGTCGACCGGGCAGGCTCCCGTTTCGGTGCGACGCGGGGTTCTGCCACGCGCTAGCCCGAAGATTGCATCAAGGGCCGCGATAATCGCGCAGGATTTTGCGTGACTGCGCGTGCTCGCGACCGGAACCATAGCGAGTCTATGGTGGAGGGAGCATGTGCGCGCAGTCGCGCAAAAGACAAGCGAGGGCGCGGCCAGCGCAAGCCGTCACCTGCGCGACGGCCTTGATTGTCGAGCAAACCCTTTAAAACCATCCATAGTTCTCCGTGCAGTGCGCGGCTTGATGCAATTTTCGGGCTAGCTCACGAGTTTGTTCCGGATCGCCATCATGAGCTGGCCCGCGATATCGATGCCGTATTCGCGGTCGAGCTCGCGGATACCGGTCGGGCTCGTGACATTGATCTCGGTCAGGTAGTCGCCGATCACGTCGATGCCGGCAAACGTGACTCCATGCTCGACCAATGTCGGCCCGATCTCGGCGCAGATCCAGCGGTCGCGCTCAGTCAGCGCGCGGCCCTCCCCGGTCGCCCCCAGGACCAGGTTGCCGCGGCTCTCGCCGGGGGCCGGAATCCGCGCGAGCGCATAGTCGATCGGAATCCCGTCGATCAGCAGGATGCGCTTGTCGCCTTGCGCGATCTCCGGAATATGACGCTGGGCGAGAATGAACCGCGTGCCGTATTCGGTTAGCGTCTCGGTGATCACGCTCGCATTGATGTCGTTGCCGTCCACGACAAAGATCGAGCGCCCGCCCATGCCGTCGAGCGGCTTGAAAACGACCTTGCCGTGTTCCTCGAGAAACGTACGCAGCTCTGCTTCGGAGCGCGCGATCAGGCTCGGCGGCGTACAGTGCGCAAACCATGACGTACTGGCCTTCTCGTTGATCTCGCGCAGGCTCGACGGCGTGTTGACAAGAAGGGCGCCGCGCTGCTCGGCGCGCCCGAGGATGTAGGAGGAGTAGATGTACTCCATGTCGAACGGCGGATCCTTGCGCATGAGTATCACGTCGAGCCCGCCGAGTTCCCCGCTCCACTGTCCGCCGAGTTCGAACCAGCGCTCCGGGTGGTCTGCAAGGCTGAGATACCGCCCGTCTCCGTACGCCACACCGTCGCGCACGATGAGATCCCGCTGCAGGAAATAGACGATTTCCCAGTCGATCCGCTGTGCGGCGAGCAGCATGGCGAATGTCGAGTCCTTCTTCGGCTGGATCGATTCGATCGGATCCATGACGACGCCAAGCCGGTAGCGAGGACCGTTCAAGCGAAATCTCCCCAGACGCTCTGCGCGAGAGTGCAGGCGGCAATAGCGGCCGTATCCGCCCTGAGCACGCGCGGACCGAGAGCGACATGCGAAAAACCGGCGGCATCGATGGTCGCGAGATCCGCTGCGCTGAAACCGCCCTCGGGACCGACGAGCACGCTGACGCTCCTGGCCTCGCGATCGAGTCCGGCGATAGGGGATTTCGAGCCGGGCTGACAGACGATCCGGACGCCGCGCTGCGCAAGACCGTCAAGGCCCTTTGCCAACGACCCCGCAACGCCGATCTCGGGCGGCCGGTGGCGGCCGGACTGCTCGCAGGCGCTTTGCGCAACCTTGTTCCAGTGCGCAACGCGCCGCGCGGCACGCTCGTCGTTGAGCTTGATCACGCTGAAATCCGTCTTCACGGCGACGAGCTTGCGCACGCCGAGTTCCGCGGCCTTCTGCACGATGGCGTCCATCGCCTCGGACTTGACGAGCGCCTGGATCAGGACCAGATCGAGGCGCGGTTCCGCCAGAGGCTCAAGATCCGCAACGATCGAAAGTTCCGGGCGCCGCCGCGCCAGGCTCGTGATGGCCGCGAGACGCTCGTCGCCGCGGCCGTTGAAAACCACAATCCGGTCGCCCCGTTTGAGGCGCAGGACGTGACCGAGATAATGTGCCTCGCGATCGCCGATATCGACGACGTTTCTGCTAAGGTCAGCGTCGACGAACAGACGTGAGACGGTGTGAGTCGAGTTGCGCATGAGTGTTGACGGCGGCGCTTGCGGGCATCGGGGCAGGATCGCCTCGCCTACGATCAGGCGTCGTCGGCGAGGCGGTCCTGCGGGCAATCAGCCGTCTTCGGCGAGCGGTCCTCCGCCCAATCGTGGTGGACGGTCCGCAGTTTATCAGCTAGAGAGCCCTTGATCATCGACGCGGAAAGCGGCTGGATCGAGGACGTGAGGCGCGTCCGGTCGCCGAATTTTGACGCCCGCCCGAAGGGCTGCGGGCTCGAACTCATCGTCGTGCACGGCATCAGCCTGCCGCCGGGCGAGTTCGGCGGTCCCTGGATCGACCGCTTGTTCGCGAACGAATTGCCGGCGGAGCGGCATCCCTACTTCGCAACCGTATGCAAGCTCAGAGTTTCCGCGCATGTACTCGTTTCGCGCGACGGCGCCCTGACCCAATACGTCGCATTTACCGACCGGGCCTGGCATGCGGGCGAGTCGGCGCATCGCGGGCGCGAGTGGTGCAACGATTTCTCAGTCGGCATCGAGCTTGAAGGCACCGACGACATCCCCTACGCGCGCGCCCAATATCGCGTGCTTGCCGCGCTCATCGGCGCGCTCGCAGATACGTGGCCGAGCCTGCGCGACGCCGACATCGTCGGGCACTGCGACATCGCACCGGGCCGGAAGACCGACCCGGGTCCATCGTTCGACTGGACTCGCCTCAATGGGCTGTTGAGCGATCGCGCCGACTGACGGCGCACTTTGCATTCGGCAAAAAAGAAACCCGGCGGTGGGAACACCGGGTCAGGCACTTCACTTGTTTTTATTGGAGTTTACGGTTTCAAGTATGCGGCCTGGCTGCTGCTCGCTGCGCTTTCACGCAGCAAGCGACTGTCTTTTTGTTGGTGCAGCCGGTTTCCTTTCTACTTCTTTTTCTCTCTTGTTCTTCTGCTCGCTATCAAATCTACCAGAACCATGCACTAATGCGCATCATTTTCCGCCTACAGGCGTTGCGTGGCCCCTGCTTCGCGGCAGTTCCACCCGCGCCATTTCCTGAACAAAACCGTATTTTATATTATAAATCAATTGCTTATCTTTATCGGGCCGCAATCTCCGGCGAAACCCGCGTCGTTCCGGGCTCGAGTTTGCCGTGCTGGCGGTTATGGGATTTTTCTTAGATTGTCCGTCGCAAAGCATAACTATCTAATTGATTTTAAAGGCTGCGCAAACTCTACGCACCGCAGGCGCCGCGGCCGGACGAGCCGAGGTTCGGCGCGGGTATCGATCAAGGAGCCTGCGCCGTAGGAATTCGCGGCTGCAAATCCGCTCTCATCCGCCCCTTCGCCCATTCTCCTCAATCGATCAACCGAAGGGACGGCGATAGCGAATTTTCGCTTTCGCGACTTCCTACGGCGCAGGCTCCTGGGGCCGTTCGAGCAGCTCGCTTCGCGTGTACCACACGCCACCCTTGACAACCGCCACGATCGATCGGATATCGGCCATCTGCACCAGGGGATTGCCATCGATGACGACGAAGTCGGCGAGTTTGCCTTCCTCGAGCGTCCCGAGTTGCTGGTCCAGGCCGAGCGCCAGGGCGCCCTCGGCGGTGGCAAGTCTGAGCACCTGGGCCGGTTCGATGCCGGCATCGGCAAGCATCTCGACTTCCATGTGCATTCCATGCCCATAGGGAACGACAGGTGCTTCGCTGCCGGTCGGCACGCGGCCGCCATTGCGCACGATCCGGGCCGTGGTGTTCTGCAGTGCGCGAACGCGCGCTCCGGTGGCGCCGCCGGCGGTGCTCGTCCAGCGGCGAAGCTCAGCCGCGCTGTAGAGTCGCTCGAGCGCACGTCCGGATGCACCGTTGAGCGCCATTGAGGTGCCGGAGGCCGCGGCCAGCGTCGTGCTTGCGAACGTTCCGGACTCGAGCACCGTAACGAGCGAATCCTGATAGCTGCGATTCAGCGGCGACAAGGTCATGTCGTGCGCTGCGCGCGCATGGCGGGCATGGTGGAGCGTCTCGAGCAAGGCGATCCGGGGACCCGCGGGCGGTGCTGCGATGCCGAGCTGTTGCCGCTGTCTGAGCAGGCCGTGCGTGTTGCCGTCGGCCAGGCTGGTGTACGACCTGACGACGAGCGGCGACGGCAACTGCGGTGCCGCATCGCCCGGCTCATGATCGAATTCCGGTGTCACGACCAGGCGCGGCCCAGGCGGGCGGCCGCTGGCCCACGATTCGGCGCGCTCGAGCGCATCTGCGACATCGTCCGTGAGTTCGCGGACCGTTGTCACACCGTGAGCGAGCCAGATACGCCCGAGGCGCTCACCCGCCAGTGAAGACTGATGCACGTGTACGTCGACAAGACCGGGGATGATCGTCAAATCGCGCGCGTCGATGACTCTGGCTGGAAGCCGTTCGAGGCCCTGCGTGACTATGGCACTGATCCTCTGTCCGTCGACATGGATATCCATGCTGTAGCGATAGTCGTTCTGGATGCCGTCGAATACCCTGCCCGCCCGGACGACAAACGGAGCGTCCGGAGCGCTCGGCGTCCATCGGAGCGACCGGCCCGCGAGCCGCGGCGGATCGCCGCCCGCCGATTCCCGGCGCTCTGCGACTGTACCGCCGCGGATACCGGTATCGAAATACGCAACCCGCGGCGCTTCGGTCGAGCGGACTGGCCGCATGCTTGCCGTGACTCGCCAACCTTCCTCGGCCTGGACCCAATCGAGATCCGAGATGTCATGAAGCCCCTCTGCGAGCGTCCGCGTCTCACCGCTCGCGTCGAGCGCCACGAGCTTCAGCGCGCTCGCCGCCCAGGGACCGAATCCTTCCGTATTGAGATATGCCGTGTAGCGGCCGGTCGGATCGATCGAGGGCAGCCAGGCCTTGCCCGGCTCGCGCGTCAGTTGGGACAGCGTTCCGTCGGACAGATCCACACGCCACAGCGCCATCGTTCCGCCGCGGTCGCTTGCGAACACGACCGTCTCGCCATCGGGCGTGAAATCCGGATCGATGTCGACCCAGGGATCGTCTGTGAGCCGGCGGACGTTGCGCCGCTCGGCAAGCCACAGGTCGCCGAGCGCCGTGAACGCCGAACGCCGGCCGTCCGCCGCAGTCACCAGGCCTGCAAGCCCCGCGGCCCGATGCGGACCTCGCCGGTCAAGGACGTTGGCAACCGGTGTGGGCGTGGTCTCGCCCAGTGTGACGGCCGCGAACATCAGCACCGGCTCACGCGCGATCTGAGCGATGCCGCGGCGCCAGATCCGTCCGTCAGCCGTGTAAAGGTAGTCGGCAGGCGAGATCCATGCGGCACGGGTCGCAAAGATGTCCTCGTCGCGCACCAGCGTCTTGGCGACGAGTTCTTCGGCGATTACCAGAAGCTTCAGAGCGCTCTGGCCACGGCTGTCGCGCTCGTTGTAGAGGAGCACGCTGCCGCCGGGTCGCCAGCTTGGCGCGCTCAGGGCATTGGCGCTTCGCGCGACCGCGGCGCCGCCGCCGACGCGGCGGTGAAGCCGCAGCGTCCACTCCCCGTCGCTGTGATTGATGTAGGCGATCTCGCCGCGGTCGGAAACAACTGGAAACGAGCTGTCTCCAGGTTCATCCGTGAGCCGCGTGAGGGCGCCGGTCGCGAGCGTCAACGACCACAGGCCGAAGCGTCCGTCCGGATTGGCCGCAAACACGACGGAACTGCCGTCGGCGCTGAAGTCCGGTTCGCGCTCGTCGTAGGGCGTCGATGTCAACTGCGACTGAACGCCCGAAGCGACATCGAACGTCCACAGGTCCCACTGGCCGTCGACGAGCTTCTGGAAGACGATCGTGCCGCCGTCCGGGTCGAAGCGCGGATGGTGCACGCCGTCGCGTGCCGGTATCAGGGGCGCGGCGGCGCCACCGCTGACCGGCAGCCGCCAGAGTCCGCCGAGGAGATCCGCGACGAGCGTTTCGCCGTCGGGCGAGAGCGCGAGCGCCATGTTCGTGCCCTCGCGAATCTCGGCGACGCGCATCTGCGCCTTGGCGGTCGCCAGTGGCAAGGCGCAGGCGAGCACCGCCGCGAGGACAGGCCGCATCGTCACGACATGTCCGACGCGGTTGCGCCAAAGGCCGGGGAGGTATCTCGTTGCCCGCGCCATGAACGCCGAACGAGGGATGGGGCCGGTAACGATCTGCGCCTTGTTGCCATTCGGGTACGGGCGCCCGCCGCGGACCCGATGCGAAACCACGCGCAGCGTAGCTGGCCGGCAACGATTGGCACGAAGGCTCGCTCAAACCGCCGGCACCGTGACACAGGAGATTCTCCGGGTCGCTTCACGGTTGCAGGCGATGGCTCTGCCACGGCCCGCCGCTGAACGTCCACTCATCGACACGCGACAGCGAGCGCTCGTAGCGGACCCGCTCGTGACAGCGGTCGGTCCCTGCGAGCCACAGTTCCACGCCGTCAAGCCACAGGCGATAGCCGCCCCAGTATGGCGGCCGCACGACTACCGCTTCGCCCGCTGCAGGGTCGGCCGCGTCCGCTGCGCCGCCAGGCTCGGCCGATTTCTCGCGCATTGTGCTGAGGAAAGCGTCAAAGTCCTTGAGCGGCGCGCTCTGTTGGCTCACGAGCGCATTGATCTGACTGCCTCTCGGCCGCGTGGCGAAATACGCGTCGCTCTCGTCCTCGGGAGAGCGGACCACGGGGCCTTCGAGCCGCACCTGAACGCCGAGTTCTTCCCAGTAAAGCGCACCGGCGGCGCGGGCATTGACATCGAGTTCGCGCCCCTTGCGCGAGCCGTAGTGGGTGTAGAAGACCACGAACCCCGCCGCGACCGACAGCTGCTTGAGCAACACCATTCGAACGGCCGGACGGCCTTGCTCATCGGCCGTCGCCAGCGCCATCGCGGTCGGATTGCGCAGCCGGCCGCTGGCGGCCACCGTGGCGAGCCACTGCTCCACAAGCGGCAGCGGATCGACAGGCAGCGGCCGCGGCAGCGTCGTCATGGCAGCGGAGCCGGCACGCTCAGGCCAGCGCCTCGGCGTGGAAGCGCAGATGCTCTTCGATGAACGTGCCGACGAAGAAGTAGCCGTGATCGTAGCCGGGCCGCTCGCGGAAATTGAGTTTCTGCCCGGCACTCTCGCAAACCTGTTGCAGGTCCCGCGGGCGCAGTTCGCCGAGAAACGGATCGGCGGCGCCCTGGTCCACGAGGAGTTCATGGTGGCTCGGCGCCGAACGAATTACAGCGCAGGCATCGTACTCGAGCCAGGCCGATTCGTCGGTACCCAGGTAGGCGGCCAGCGCCTGGCGGCCCCAGTCCGACCGGCTGGCCGAGGAAATCGGCGAAAAGGCCGAGATCGACCGGTATGCCTCGGCGTTGCGGATGCCGACGGTCAGTGCGCCGTGACCGCCCATCGAGTGCCCGCTGATGGACTTGCGAGCCGGATCGACGGGGAGGCTGCCGTTTACCGCAGCGACCAGTTCGTGCGCCACGTAGTCGTACATCCGGTAATGTGCGGCCCAGGGCGCCTGCGTCGCGTTGACGTAGAAACCCGCGCCGGTCCCGACATTCATGAATTCGTCTTCACCGGCGATGTCCACGCCGCGCGGGCTCGTATCCGGAATGACAAGCGCGATTCCAAGCTCTGCGGCATGACGTTGCGCGCCCGACTTGACGCTGAAGTTCTCCTCGGTGCAGGTCAGCCCCGACAACCAGTACAGGGCCGGTACCGGCCGCGACTCGGCCGCTGGCGGCAGAAACGCCGCGAACTGCATGTCGCATTTGCAGACTTCGGAACGGTGCCGCCAGGTCTGCTGCCGTCCTGCGAAGCAGCGCGCTTCGCCAATCAATTCAGGTTGCATGTTCATGACTCCTTCGACCTGCCGCTTTGCCTGTCCGCCGCCGTACGGCGCCCGTCTGCGCGTACGGCCGTCTTGCACTGTCGCGGCCAGGCGAGTACAAACCGCTTCCACGGAGCAAGACCATGACACTCGACCAGCTACGCCTGCGCCTGACCAGCATAGACCGCCAATTGATCGCGCTCGTTGCGGACCGTCAGCGCGTGGTCGCCGAAATCGGCGCGCACAAGATCGAGAACACCGTACCGACGCGCGATTATGAGCGTGAGCGCGAAGTGTTGAAAGGTGCACGCGACCAGGCGGTCGAGTTGGGGCTCGAACCGGAACTCGCCGAGGACATCATGCGGGAGCTGATCCGCTCGTCGCTGACTGAGCAGGAGCGAACCCGGATCGCCTCCCAGACCCGCGGCGCCGGCAAGCGTGCGCTGATCATCGGCGGCGCCGGCAAGATGGGCCGGTGGTTCGGCGGGTTTCTGGGCTCGCAGGGCTACGCCATTGAAATCGCCGATCCCGCAAACTCCGACTCCGGCGCGCGCAACGTCGGTGACTGGCAGAGCATCGAGCTCGATCACGAACTCGTTATCGTCGCGACGCCGATCAAGATCGCAGCAGAAGTGCTCGGCGCACTCGCCGAACGCCGCCCACCGGGGCTCATAATCGATATCGGCTCGTTGAAGACGCCGCTCAGGGAGAGCCTTGCCCGGCTCGTCGACGCCGGTTGCCGGGTCACGTCGATCCATCCGATGTTCGGCCCGGAGACGCGCCTGCTCTCGGGGCGCCACGTGGTGTTCGTCGATGTAGGCGTCGTCGAAGCCACGGCCGAAGCTCGCATGCTATTCGAGTCGACAATGGCCGAACTCATCGACATGACGCTCGAGGAGCACGACCGACTGATCGCTTACGTGCTCGGCCTCTCGCACGCACTGAACCTGGCGTTTTTTACGGCGCTCGCCGAAAGCGGCGAACTGGTCCCGCGGCTCAAGACGCTGTCGAGCACGACGTTCGATGCGCAACTGGAGGTCGCAAGCCTCGTCGCGAGCGATAACCCGCACCTGTACTTCGAGATCCAGGCGCTCAACGACTATGGAAGCGATGCGCTCGAGGCGCTCGGGGAGGCGACCGAACGCATCCGGAGACTGGTCGCAGAACGCGATTCGGACGGTTTCGCCGAATTGATGAAAGCGGGCCGCCGCTATCTCGAGAGCCGGCCGTGATTGCGCCGGGACGCGCGCAGGCAACGAATCGCTTATGATCGTGTGATGGATGGTCGGCCGGCGACGCGGCCGAAACACCACCGACAGCGACATGGATTTCATCGACGAACACGGGTATCGGGCCAACGTCGGCATGATCATCACCGATGGGCGCGGGCAGGTGCTGATTGCCGGGCGGCGAGGCCAGAGCGGCTGGCAGTTTCCCCAGGGCGGCGTGCGTCCGGACGAGCCCATCGAGAACGCGATGTACAGGGAACTACGTGAGGAAGTCGGCCTGGCACCGGAGGATGTCGATGTCGTCGGCACAACCTGCGACTGGCTGCGTTACCGGCTGCCCAGGCGCTACATTCGCCGTGGCAGCAATCCGCGCTGCATCGGGCAAAAGCAGCGCTGGTTCCTGCTCAGGCTCCTGAGCGATCCGGCGGCGCTGCGGTTCGACCTCAGCGAGCAGCCGGAATTCGACCGCTGCCGCTGGGTGGACTACTGGCAGCCGGTCAGGGAAGTCATCTACTTCAAGCGGAATGTGTACGAGCAGGCACTGACGGAACTCAGCCCGCTCGCATTCCCCGACGGCCAGGCCAGCATTGCGCCGAAACCTGCCGGCGAGCACGCGAGCCGATGACGAGCCGATGAGTTCGAGTCGACCGGCCGTCGCATGGATGCTGTTTCCGACCATCGGGGTCGTACTGATCGGCGGCGTTGCCTGGCTGAGTTACGAGCTCGGGCGGCTGCACTCGGGCTATTCGATACTCGATCATCGTCGCGAAGTCGCCGCGTTCGAGCAGCGGGCCGTCGAGCTTGACGTGACCATCGAGGAGCTCAGGCGCGAGGTCGCCATTCTCGAAACGTCGCGCGAGATCGACCGGGCGACGTACGCGCAGGTCGGGGCCGACCTCGGCCAATTGCAGGCACAACTGCAGTCGAGCGAAGAGGAGTTGGCGTTCTATCGGGGCATCGTGTCCCCGCAGGACGGTGTGGCGGGACTGCGCATCCAGAATCTTCAGGTGCGATCGGCCGGTTCCGAACGCCAGCATGTGCTCAGTCTGATGCTGGTCCAGGCGATCGTCCACAACGAGCAGGTTGCGGGCATTGCCGAGGTCACGATGACCGGCGCGATCGGCGGCGAGCGCGTCGAGCTGGGTCTCGGAGAACTTGCCGGTGAGGGCGGCACGGATTTCCTTGCATATGACTTTCTTTACTTTCAGAATTTCGAGGAGCGCGTAGTCTTGCCAGCGGGATTCGAACCTGACATGGTGGAAGTCTCAATCCGGCCGACGAGACCGCCCGGCGAGCCGGTGATACAGCGCTTTGAATGGTCCGTCGTCAGCGGTTAGCGCATCCTGTATGAAGCGGGGTTCAGTTCATGCTCGGTAAGGACAAACGTCCATCCTCGTCGATCAACACGCTCGTCGGCGCCGACACGCGTGTAGAAGGCAACGTCGAGTTCAGCGGCGGCTTTCACGTGGACGGCCATGTCAAGGGCGACGTCAAGGCCGTGGGCGCCAAAAAGGCGGGGTTGAGCATCAGCGAACGCGGCAGCGTGGAGGGCCATGTTTCCGCGCCACACGTGGTGCTCAACGGTGCGGTCAAGGGCAATGTCTACGCTTCGGAGCGGCTCGAACTCGGGCCAAAGGCGCGTGTCGACGGCAACGTCGAATACAAGCTGATCAGGATCGAAGTCGGCGGTGAGGTGAACGGCAACCTCGTTCACACGGGCACCGCCCAGGCTACGAAGCCGCAGCACCGGAAGAAGGCTTCCGCCTCGCGCGGCGCCAGGAAAAGCAAGGATGCATCGAGCGACGCCCGGCAGCAAAAAGCCGAACCCGAACAGGCGACCGCGCAAAAGGGCAAACGCTTGTGGCAGGTCAACGTAGTCGGAGAGTAGCCAAATGACGGAACCAGTATGGGCGGGTCGTGAGCAGGCGCTGAACTTTACGAACTCGGCTGCACACAAGGTCGGCGAACTCATCGAGCAGGAGGGCAATCCCGAGCTCAAGCTGCGCGTCTATATCCAGGGCGGCGGCTGCTCGGGATTTCAGTACGGCTTCACGTTCGACGAGCAGACCCAGGACGGCGACACCGAGATCGAAAACGGCGGCGTGACGCTGCTGGTCGACCCGCTGAGCGTTCAGTACCTGATGGGTGCGGAGATCGACTATCGGGAAGATCTGTCCGGCGCCCAGTTCATCATCCGCAACCCCAACGCGACGACGACCTGTGGTTGCGGATCGTCCTTCTCCGTCTGAGCGGGGCCTGTAATCGCCGTGCGAGACAGGCCCGGGTACTGACCACCGCCAACTGAATTGTTACCGACGGTCCCAACGCCCTCGGACAGGCCCGCCGAAGTCATGGCGGCAGTCGATCTCGGTTCCAACAGTTTTCACATGGTCGTGGCCCGGCTGCACCATGGCCAGTTCATCATCCTCGACCGCCTGCGCGAAATGGTTCGCTTCGCGTCCGGGCTCAGCAGCGACGGCTATCTGGACAACCAGTCCCAGGACAAGGCGCTCGGTTGCCTGCGCAGATTCGGGCAGCGGCTGCGCGACATGCATGCGGGCAATGTACGCGTCGTCGGCACGAACACATTGCGCAAGGCCCGCAACGCCTACAGTTTCCTCGCCGCCGCCGAAGCGGTGCTCGGTCACCCTGTCGAAGTGGTTTCCGGCATGGAGGAGGCGCGGCTCATCTATCTCGGCGTTACCTACCACATCGGCAGCGAACCGACCTCGAACCTCGTCGTCGACATCGGCGGCGGCAGCACGGAACTCATCATAGGCGAGGGCCGCGAGCCCCGGCGGCTGGGAAGTCTGTCGCTCGGTTGCGTGCGTCTCAGCAGCAAGTTCTTCGGGACCGGCCGTCTCGGCAAAAAGCGGTTCGACCGTGCAAGGATGGCCGCCCAGCTCGAGCTGCGCCCGATCTGCGCGACGTTCCGGCGGCTGGGCTGGGATCGGGCGATCGGCTCGTCGGGCACCGTCAGGGCGGCTGCCGAAGTCGCCCAGCAGATGGGGCTGGCCGAGCGCGGTGTGTCGCTTGCCGCCGCCGAAGCGCTCATCGACGCGATGATCGATGCGCGGCACCTGGAGAATCTGGATCTGCCCGGCCTGTCGGCGGACCGCGCCCCGGTCTTTCCGGGCGGCATTGCGATCCTCGTCGAGATCATGAACAACCTGTCGATCGACCACATGGACGTGACCGACGGGTCGTTGCGCGAAGGCCTGCTCTACGACATGTTCGGCCGGATGCATCATCACGATCCGCGCGAACGTACCGTTGAGGCGATGCAGCAGCGCTATCACATCGACGAGAAGCAGGCGCGGCGCGTGGAAACGACGGCGCTTGCCCTGCTCGACAAGGTGGAGCGGCAGTGGCAACTCGACGGCGAGCAGGTCCGTCCGCTGCTTCGCTGGGCGGCAATGCTGCACGAGATCGGACTGGATATCGCCCACGCCCGCTATCACCAGCATGGCGGCTACCTGCTCGCCAATGCGGACATGCCCGGATTCGCACATCTCGAACAGCGGCTGCTCGCGACGATCGTCGCCCGCCACCGCCGCAAGCTCGACGACATGTCGCTTGAGGAACTGCCGGAAGGCTGGCGCACGCCGGTGTTCAGGCTCATCGTCCTGCTCAGGCTTGCCGTCCTGCTCAACCGTACGCGCAGCCGCGTCAGGCTGCCTGACGTCGGGATGATCTGCGGGAGCGACAGCCTGAAACTGCTGCTGCCGCGCACGTGGTACGCAGAGAATCCGCTGACCCAGGCCGATCTCGGACAGGAGCAGGCCTGGCTGCAGACGCGGGGATTCGAGCTGAGTCTCGGGACGCTGGCAGCGGTTCAGGAGGCCTCGGCAAGCTGAGTGAGCAGGCGCGTTTGCGCCGATACCGCTTCCTCGTCATTCGACCGGGCGATTCGCCTGTAACTGCCGTCTGCCTCGAGTTCCCACGACTGGGTGTTGTCCGCAAGGTAGGTCTGAAGGTCGCCTATGAGCCGCGCCTTCAGGGCTTCATCGCGAATCGGAAAAGCGACCTCGATGCGGCGGAACAGGTTGCGGTCCATCCAGTCCGCGCTTGCACAATACACCTCTGCCTCTGCGCCGTTATGAAAGTAGTAGCAGCGCGTGTGCTCGAGAAAGCGGCCGATGATCGAGCGGACACGGATATTCTCCGAGATGCCCGGTATGCCGGCCCGGAGGCAGCAGACGCCGCGCACGATGAGATCGATGCTGACGCCTGCCATTGACGCCTTGTAGAGCGCCCTTATGAGACCCGGTTCGACGAGCGCGTTGATCTTCGCCACGATGCGTCCGCTGCGGCCGGCCACGGCGAGCTCCGTTTCCCGGTCGATCAGGGCAAGCAGTTTCCTTTCCAGGGCGAACGGGGACTGGGTCAGGAGTTTGAGTTCGGAGGCCTTCGTCAGGCTCGTGAGCTGCATGAAGACCAGGTGCACGTCCTCGCCGAATTCCTCGTCCGCCGACAACAGGCCATAGTCGGAGTACACGCGCGCCGTCTGCGGGTGGTAGTTGCCGGTGCCGAGGTGTACGTAGCGCTTCAGGCGCCCCGCTTCCCTGCGCACGATGAGAATCATCTTGCAGTGCGTCTTGTAGCCCACAACGCCGTAGACGACATGCGCGCCTGCTTCCTGAAGCTTGGTGGCAAGCTCGATGTTCGCCGCCTCGTCGAATCGCGCGCGAAGCTCGATCAGCACGGTGACTTCCTTGCCGGCCTTCGCCGCCGACACGAGGCTCGCGACGATCGGTGAGTCGGGCGTCGTTCGATACAGCGTCTGCTTGATGGCCACGACGTCGGGGTCGTTGGCTGCCCGATGCACGAAGTCCATGACCGGAACGAAGGACTCGAACGGGTGATGCAGCAGGATGTCGCCCTTTTTCGTCGCGTCGAAGGGGCTTACGTTGACGAGCGACTTCGGCATTCCCGGGGTAAAAGGCGGGTACTTGAGGTCCGGGCGGTCGACGAGATCGCAGACCGCAAACAGCCGATTGAGATTGACGGGCCCCGGAACGCGATAGAGGTCCTCCTGGGTCAGGTGGAAGTGTTTCAGCAGATAATCGGCTGATTCGTCCGGGCAGTCGTGCGCGAGTTCAAGTCTCACCTCGTCGCCGTAGCGGCTCTCGAAGAGCTCGCCTTCGAGCGCTCGAATGAGATCGTCGACATCCTCGTCGTCGACGTAAAGTTCGCTGTTGCGGGTGACGCGGAACTGGTAGCAGCCCGTGATCCTGATGCCGGCGAATAGTTGATCGACGAAGGCATGGATGATGGAGGAGAGGAATACGAAGTCCGTGCCGCCCGTGCCGGTGAGTTCGCGCGGGAGCTGGATCAGGCGCGGAAGCGAGCGCGGCGCCTGGACGATCGCGCGGCGGCATTGTCGGCCGAACGCGTCACGGCCGTCGAGGCCGACGATGAAGTTCAGGCTCTTGTTGAGAATGCGCGGAAAAGGCCTGGTCGGATCGAGCGTCGTCGGGCTCAGCACCGGAACGATCTCCGATCGAAAGTACTGCTCAAGCCACAGTCGCTGATCGTCCGTCCAGTCGTCGCGCCGCACGAAGCGAATGCCCTCCTCGCGCATCTCGGGAATCAGCACGTCGTTCAACAGGCGATACTGCTCCGTGACCATCTTCGCCGTGACCTGGTGAATCGTGCGCAAGACCTCCCCGGGACTCATCTGTTCCGGCCCTCTCGGGGCGGAACTGACTTCCTCGCGCTGCTTGAGCCCCGCGACCCGAATCTCGAAGAATTCGTCCTGATTCGTCGAGGTGATGCACAGGAACTTGAGCCGCTCGAGCAACGGCACAGTCGTGTCCCGCGCTTGCGCGAGCACGCGCTTGTTGAACTCGAGCTGGGAGAGTTCGCGGTTTATATAGAAGTCGGGCGACTTGAGGTTGGGAGTGTCCACGATCGACGGATGCCGCGCAGGCGACTCGGGCCGAAAGGGCACAGTATACGATTCGTGCCGGCGCTATGCGCCTGGATAAAGTCCCCCGAGGACAAGTTTGCGGTCCGCACCGGTTGCCGTGGGCACGTTGCCGGGCTTGCCGGCAATCCGGGCGCGGGCGAGCCAGGCGAACGCGGCCGCTTCAACCCAGTCCGGCCCGATACCGAATGCGTCGCTCGATTCGACCGGACACTCGGCGCGGCGGGCCAGGCGACCGGTCAGGTCGCCGTTGTGGGCGCCGCCGCCGCAGACGATCAGGCGGCCGGGCCGCAGTGCGTGCAAGGCGCCGGCGATCGTCGCCGCGGTCAACTCGGCCAGGGTCGCCTGCACGTCGGCCTGATCAGGTACGTCGGACAGATCCTCAAGATGGCGGTCGACCCAGCCGAGGTTGAAAAGCTCGCGGCCGGTCGACTTCGGCGGAACAAGCGAAAAGTACGGCTCCGTGACGAAGCGCTCGAGCAAGGCGGCATCGACCGTGCCCGATGCCGCCCAGCGGCCGTCCTCGTCGTGGTCCCGCCTCCGGCAGCGTCGGATCCAGCCGTCGAGCAGCGTATTGCCGGGCCCGGTATCGAAGCCGGACGTCGGGCGGCCGGGATCGAGCACTGTCACGTTGCCGATTCCGCCGATGTTGACCACGACGCGCAGTTCCTCGTCGGAACCGAAGAGCCACTCGTGAAACGCCGGCACGAGCGGTGCGCCCTGACCGCCGCAGGCCATATCCAGTCGGCGAAAGTCGGCGACCGTCGCAAGGCCGGTCCGCGCGGCCAGGCTGTTCGGATCTCCGAGCTGCAGCGTGAACGGCTCCGCACCGCCCGGTCGATGGAAGATCGTCTGGCCATGGTGGCCAATCGCGCGCACGTGCGCCCGGTCGACTCCGGCCGCATCGATGAGCTCGTTGGCGCAGTGGGCGAAGAACCTTCCGAGAGCAACGTCGACGGCTCCGAGTTCTGCAAGCGTCGTTTGCGGGTCGTCGATCAGGGTGCGCACGCGTTCATGGAGCTTTGCGGGATACGGCGTTGTGCACGAGTGCACGAGAGTGCACTCGCGATTGCCGAATTCGACGAGCGCGGCGTCGACACCGTCGATGCTGGTCCCGGAAATCAGTCCGGCGTAGAGCTCGCTCATGCGGCAAGCCTACCGCTTATCGGGATCGTTTGGTCAATTCGACGCGTTGGCGAACGCGGTAGTTTCGCTGCGATCGAGCCGGCGCCACAGTGCCGCGGCCGTCGCTTCGAAATCCTCTCTATGCTCGGCGAAAATCGGATCGGCCGGCGGTAGCGGCACGGTACGCGGATTTCTGTGTACGCCGGAGACTCTGTACTCGTAGTGCAGGTGGGGTCCGGTAGCAAGCCCCGTGCTCCCCACATAGCCGATGATGTCGCCCTGCCGGACACGGCTGCCGACCTTCTCAGTGCCGAAGCGCGACAAGTGTGCATAGAGCGTCGTGACATTGCCTCCGTGGCGAAGGACCACCGTGTTGCCGTAGCCGCCGTTTCGGCCGCGCATTTCGATCGTGCCGTCGCCGGCGGCCATGACGGGCGTTCCGGTTGGCGCCGCGTAATCCACGCCGCGGTGAGCGCGGATCGTGTTGAGCACGGGATGCCTGCGGTTCGGGTTGAAATTCGAGCTGATGCGCGTGAATTCCAGCGGTGCACGCATGAACGCCTTGCGCACGCTCAGACCCTCCGGCGTGAAGTAGCCGCTCTTGCCGAAAGCGTCAGTGTAACGCGCTGCCCGATATCGCATTCCCTGGTTGACGAACTGCGCTGCAAGGATCTCGCCGTTGCCGAGTTTCTCGCCGTCGCGCCACAACTCCTCGTAAATCACCGTAAACGTGTCGCCGCTGCGAACGTCGTTGATGAAATCGATGTCCCACTGGAAGATTCCGGCCATTTCCATCGTCAGGGCATCGGATACGCCGGCCTTGAGCGCCGCCTCGAACAACGATGTGCGGATCTCCCCGTGCGCGTCGACCGTGCGCGTCTCGAAATCGCGTTCGCTCGTGACGGCCTCGAACCCGCCTTCGCCGCGCCGGATCTGAAGCAACTCGATCGTGTCGATCTCACGGACCAGTTCCAGGACCGAGCCGTCCCGGTGCGTGACCCGGATCTCGTTGCCGGGCTTGAGCACACGCAAGTGCTCGGCGGCATCGGGCAGCACGGCCATCGCGGCGAGATCGGCGAGCTTCAGGCCGTTGCGCCGGAACAGGATCTCCAGCGTATCGCCGCGGTCGACGAGCAGATCGATGGTCGCGGCGTCTGCAAACTCGGCACGGGCAAGCTGCGCAAGCTCCGGGCCGATGAACGGCGGCGCGGCGGCTTGCGGTTGCGAAGCGGGCAGCTCAACGGCTACGTCGGCAATTGCCGCTTGCGGAGCCAGACTCTCCGGGGCAGGCAGTTTCGACAGGTTGGATTCGCTGAGGAGCAACAGCGCGGCGGCCGCAAGCGGGGGCACGATTCCCATGGCGAACCAGGACCAGCGACGGCCGCGCGGTCGCATGCGGGCACTGAGCCACGGGTCCCGAAAATCGTGGCGGATTCCGCCAGTGTACGGTTTCATCGAATCTCTGGCGGTGAAGCCGCGTGTAATCTACATGCAGGGATTCGGTCGCGCAAATTTGCGATGTCGAGCCCGTCCCGCGAAGCGGGCTCCAGAACTGGCGGCCCGTGGCAAAAGTCCCGCCCCCCCCGCCGCAAGGCGCAACGAACGCGATTTCGGGAGCCACAATCGACCGTCCTGCCGGGTTGTTCTATGCTTCGCCCCGCCCCGGTGCGTTTGAGCGCCGGATCCGGGGGACAGATCTTGGTCTCGATCGCCGAACAACTTGCGGAACTGGTGCGCGGCGCCGAAGAGATCGTGCTGGAGTCCGAGCTCAGGGACCGGCTCGAGCAGCAACGGCCGCTGACAGTCAAGGCCGGATTCGATCCCACGGCTCCGGATCTTCATCTTGGGCACACCGTACTGCTGAACAAGATGCGGCAGTTCCAGCAGTTCGGCCACGATGTCGTCTTTCTGATCGGCGATTTCACGGGGTTGATCGGCGATCCCTCGGGACGCAGCGCCACGCGGCCCGCGCTCACGCGCGAGGAAATCGATGTCAATGCAAAGACCTATGAAAAGCAGGTCTTCAAGGTCCTAGATCACGACAGGACCCGGCTCGAAAGCAACTCGAAGTGGATGGCGCCAATGGATGCCACGGGACTGGTGCGGCTCGCCGCGAAGCATACCGTGGCGCGCATGCTCGAGCGCGACGACTTCAAGAAGCGTTACCA
>JAQAJI010000066.1 GCA_028278665.1 Candidatus Rariloculus versatilis | reverse complement strand
GAAGAGCCTGTCGGGCTCGCCGTTCCTGATCTGCGTGTGCTCGGTCGCGCGCGCCGGGATCGGCTCGCCGTTCGCGATGGCCTCGGCGACCTGCACCTCGTAGACCCGCTCGCCGCTCAGGGCGTTGCGTACCGCCAGGTTGCCCTCGTGGCAGTTGTACTCGAGCAGCGTGTAGCCGGGCTGAGTCGTGAGCATGAGCCTCAGCGTCATCGGCGCGGTGAGCGTGACCGGATCCTCGATCGTTGCGACGTATTCGATCATCTCGGGATCCACGCGCGTGAATCGCTCCGTGAGCACGAATTCGGAGCTGGTCGGCACCCGCGCGGCGCTCGTCCTGTCGGTGAAGTTGCGCGACTCGACCACGAGCGTGTCGCCTTCCCAGTAACCGCGCGCGCTGCCCGGAAACTGCCGCAGTCCGTCTTCAAGCGGCGGAGTATCGTCAAGATGAATGATCCGCGTTTCGTGGACCATCTCGGAACTCACGGCGACGAAGCCCGGACCCTGCGTGATCCTGACGCCGTTGCCGTAGATCGAGGGCGTTATCGAGCCCATGGGGCCGCGCGTGATGCAGCGGTCATATAGCGAGAAGTCCGCGAAGCTGTCGAAGGGACCCGGGCCGTAGGTGCCGCGGGTCCGCGACGCGTTGACGGCCCGGCCGGCCTCGGTCAGCGCCGGCATGCGGCCGTCCGGCGGATCGACGATCATCGACGTCCAGCCGAAGCTGCGAACGCCGTACTCGTGCTGCAGGAAGGCGCCGACATTGACCGCGTCGTCGTGCAGGCCTTCGTCCTGGCTCGCCCGCGCGAAGAACTCCTCCTCGTCGAGCGATTCGCGCATGCCGAAGCGCTCGGGGCGGTTCATCGGGACGCTGCGCATGTCGTCGCTCGTCCAGACGCCGTCGAGGCTTGGATCCCCCCAGGACGTGCGCGGCGCCTGCCATTCGGGGTCGAGCGCCGCGGCCGCCATGGTTTCCGCCGGCTCAGAACGCAAGTCCGAAGGGACCGTCGGATCGGGGACCGTCGCGAGAATGGAAGACTGCGCAAGAACGGCGCCGCCGGCGAGACCGGTTAACGCGCCGAGCGCAAGCACCGAAACGCTGCGACCGGACCGGATCATGATCGTCTCCCCGCTGCTTGTTGTGACGTGGCGCGGCGTCAGCGCCCTGATCGGCTAGCATAGTACGCTGTGTGAATTGCGCCAAGCGGGAAGGCCGTCGCCGGAAGGTCTCGCCGGCGGAAGGTCGATCGAGGAGAATATCGGGTTATATTTGACGAAATCGAACGGCCGAAGAGGCGGATGCGAGCGGATTTGCCGCCGTGATTACCTGCGGCGCAAGCTCCTGGATTCGATTCGCCCGCGCCCGACGCGTGGTCCTTTGGTTCCGAGCGACATCGTCAGACCCACAGCAGGCATTGCGGATCTTGCGCAGCTTCTCCGGAAAACCCCTATTGATCATTGGCTTGGCAGCGACAGCCGCGCTCGCGTCCAGCCCGCCCGCGCGCGCCCAGCCCTCCTGCGACAACTGGCCTTCGAGCGCGTTCTTCGCGACGGCCAACACCAACGCCGTGAGACTCTGCCTCAACGTCGGCGCCGATCCGAACGCCCGGGACTCGCGAGGATGGACTGCGCTGCACACACTGGCCACCGACGGTAACGATCCCGAAATGATCGCGGCGTTGGTCGATGGCGGTGCGGACACAAACGCACGGCTGGAGAACGGTATGGCGCCTTTGCACGTGGCTGCGGCATCGAATGGCGACATCGATACGATCGTCATCCTTCTCAATGGCGGCGCCGATCCCGATGCGCAGGACGAGAGTGAGTGGACCCCGCTGCACTGGGCGGTGCAGCAACGCGAAGACCCGATCGCCGTAGCCACACTGCTCGCGGGCGGCGCAAGCCCGAATGCCCGTACCCAGGACCGCCGCTCGCCCCTGCACCTCGCAGTCGTTCGCGACGACGCCGTAGAGATCCTGGCCGCGCTCCTTGCGACCAACGCAAACCCGAATCTCATCGATCGCAATGGCTGGACGCCGCTGCACTGGGCCGCAGCCCGGAGTGACAATCCGGCCGTTTTCGGGGCACTGATCAATCAGGGCGCCGACGTCAACGCGAGGTTGCCGGAAGATGACGCCACACCGCTGCACATGGCGGCTGAACGCAACGATAATCCGCGCGTGATCGAAATGCTGCTCGCAGGCGGAGCGGACCACGACGCACGCACGGAGGGCGGCCTCGCTCCACTGCATGTAGCGGCGATGAACACGCGCACGCCGGGGATCATCGCGGTCATGCTCGACGCTGGAGCGGACCCTTACGCGCGCAGCCATGAGGGGTTGATGCCGCTGCACCTGGCAGCGTCGAACAACGAGAATCCCGATGTCGTAGGCGAATTCCTCGGCCGGGGCATCGCCGTCGACAATGGCGACTGGGCAGGCTTTACGCCCTTGCACTATGCAGCGAACGGCAACAGCAATCCGGCGATCGTCCAGGCGATCATCGACGACGGCGCGGATCCCAACGCGGCATCCGGCAACGACGCGACACCGCTACATCTGGCGGTCCAGAACAATCCCGTGCCCGCGATCGTCTCCGCGTTGCTCGACGGTGGCGCTGACCCGGACTCCCGAAACAGGGACGGCTGGACCCCGCTGCACATAACCGCGGCGATCGGCGACGATCCCGCGGTGCTCAGGGCTCTCGTTGCCAGCGGCGCCAGTCTGTCGGCACGTACGGACGAAGGCCAGCCTCCCCTGCACGTCGCCGTCGCCCGGAACGAAAGCGCCGCCATCGTCGCTGCATTGCTCGAACTGGGCGCGCCCGTCTGGGAACAGGACGACAGCGGCTCGACACCGCTCCACTGGGCTGCAACCCGGGCCGGGGGTCTGCCCATGATCGAGAGTCTGCTCGCCGCGGGCGCAGATCCGGACGCTCGCCACGGCGCTCTCGGGACCACGCCCCTGCACGTTGCGGCACTGCTGAACTCAAGGCCCGAAGTCGTGCTGGCCCTTCTGGATGCCGGCGCGACAGCCACGATCGTGGCCAGGGCCGGCCAGACGCCCTGGGATCTCGTGCAGCAGAACGAAGCGCTTCAGGGCACAGAAGCCTGGCAGCGGCTGCGCGATGCGAATGTCGAACCCGGTTCGGCGGACGGGGACGACCAGGCAGACTGACCGCCGTCGTTGCCGCGCCGAGCTCAGTCCCGAATCCCGATCAGCCCTTGTCACTGCGGTTCAGCCGCGCGATCAGGCTTGACGTGTCCCAGCGCGAGCCGCCCATGCCCTCAACATCGGCGTAGAACTGGTCGACGAGTGCGGCGAGCGGCAGTTCCGCGCCGTTGCCGCGGGCTTCCTGCAGACAGATGCGCAGGTCCTTGCGCATCCATTCGACCGCGAAGCCGAACTCGAACTCGTCGGCGACCATCGTCTCCCAGCGGTTCTCCATCTGCCAGGACTGCGCGGCGCCCTTGGAGACCGTGTCGATCACGGCCGCCGGTTCAAGCCCTGCCCTGAGGGCGAAATTGAGAGCCTCGGCCAGTCCCTGCACGACACCCGCGATCGCAATCTGGTTGACCATTTTCGTCAACTGCCCGGAGCCCGCGGGACCCAGCAGGCGGACGCTTTTCGAATACGCGTCCATGACGGGCTCGGCGCGGTCGAAGGCGTCGCGCTCTCCGCCCACCATGACCGTGAGCGTGCCCTGCTCCGCGCCGGCCTGACCGCCGGAGACCGGCGCGTCAAGACAGGCGACGCCGCGTTTGCTACCCGCCTCGGCAATCTCCCGCGCGAGGTCCGCCGATGCCGTCGTGTGATCGACAAATACCGTGCCCGGCCGCATCGCCTGGATCAGGCCGTCCGAACCCAGCACGACCTCCCGCAAATCGGGGTCGTCGCCGACACAGGTGAACACGATATCCGCACCCACCACGGCCTCGGCCAGCGTGCCGGCAACACTGCCCTCGTAGCGCCCGGCCCAGGCCTCGGCCTTCTCGCGCGTGCGGTTGTAGACGGCGACCGAGTGGCCCTCGCCGCTGAGCCAGCCGGCCATCGGAAAGCCCATCACGCCAAGCCCAACGAACGCTACTCTCTCAGCCATATCTACAGTTCCTTGAACGATTCGGGGATTGGGGTTCGATTATAGATTCGGCAGCGCGGTCGAGAATGACCCGTTACGAATCTCGCGCTCTTTGCTTGAGTCTGGTGTGGCTCGGAATGGCTGCAGCAAGCGCGGTCACAAACCGTGCGGTCATCCGAGCAAGCGAATCGGGGGGGACAGCCAACGGCCGACGCAGTCGAGATCGAGCGTCACTCAGGGGTAAGCGACGCGGACAGAAGCGCCCCTTGCGACCTCGACGAACCGACGGTCGAACGTCAACATCGCTTCACATTCCTCCGCGGCGCCGAGATGCAGCGCATCGGCGAAATCCATGCCCCGTTCCGCGTGACCGAGCGCTGCGGCAAGTCGCGCCGGGTTCTCGACTGTCACTCCCCGGAGCCCCGCAAACGCTCGCAGGGCCTGAGCAACCGTCGGTCCGGTAAAGCCGTAGACGCTGCGCAGGACCCACTCGCTTTCGAGCAGAACCGTGATCGCGACAAATATGTCTCCGGCGTCGACGAGGGTCCTGGCCGTCGCGGATTGTTCCGGCTCGTCGCCGGTCAGATACCGCACGACGATGTTCGTGTCAATCGCTCGCATGGCGTTTGCCGGCTTCCGCCAGCACGCCCTCGTCCATCTCCTCGATGGACTTGGGCGGCCCTTTGCGGGCAAGGCTGCCGAATACATCATCAGACCGCGTCCCAACGAAAGATTTCGCCGGTTTCAGCAGCACGCCCTCGGGCGTGTTCTCAACGGACAGGCGCGTTCCCGCGCCCCAGCGCAGCGCCCGGCGGATTCCAATGGGCAAAACTATCTGACCTTTCGTCGAAACCGTGGTGGTGATCCGTTCGCGTGGCGGCATCGCGGACTCTCCAAGTAAAGTGAAAGTAAGATACCCCACGTCACCGTCCTGACCAAGGGCTGCGGTCAGAATCGGTCCACTTCAGACAGATTTGGAGGACTTCAGCGCTATCGTGCGTCTCGTTGACCGGGCTGCCAGCCGCGCATTAGAGTCTCGTCTGAGCGGACGGTGCACGAGTTCAAGACCGAAACCGACGAATCGTCGGTCGAGTTTCAGCAAACGCAAACGTGGGAGACTCCATGACACAGCTTTTCCGCAGCGGGCTTCTCGTCGGTCTTTGTTCGGTATTTGGAACGCACCTGGCCGCGGCGCAGGCTCCCGAGCCGTTCGAACCGTTGCCGCTTTGGGCATACGCCTGGAGTACGCAGCCGCAGCCGGGCGACGGGCCGGCCGCACAGCCCTTCCCGACTCTGGACATTCGCGAGGGCGACGACCCGGACGAGGTAACCATGCCACGCCAGGTCGAGGGCAGCGACGCGACCTACAGTCGCATGGAGATCCGCGACGCCCACAACGTCATCGACTGGTTTCCCGGCGACCATCCACCCATGCCCGAGATCATGCGGCGCGGGCCGGAGAGCCTCGTGCCCGTGCGAGGGTGGGGCTGCGCCTCCTGCCACCTGCCCAACGGCAAGGGGCGCCCCGAGAACGCCCCGCCCGCCGGGCAGCCGGTCGAATACACGATACGGCAGTTGCAGGACATGGCAAGCGGGCTGCGCCGCGGCGCCGACCCGCGCAAGCAAAACTACCCGACAATGAACCTGCTCGCCGCCGCCATGAGCGAAGAGGAGATGCGCGAGTCGGCGGAGTATTTTGCGGCGATGCCGTGGACGCCCTGGATCGAAGTGATCGAGGCCGACCTGATCCCGGAAATGCACCTCGAAGAGGGCAACATGTACATCACGGTCGGCGACGAACCGACCGAACCGCTCGACGGGCGGATCGTCGAGACGCCGGTCGACGAGTTCCAGGCCAATTACCTCAGAAACCCGCGCTCTAGCTGGATCGCCTACGTGCCTGTCGGCAGCCTCGAAAAGGGCGAGGAACTCGTCACGACCGGAGGGGGCAAGACGATCCAGTGCTCGATCTGCCACGGTCCCGATCTCATGGGGCTCGCCAACATGCCGGGCATCGCCGGGCGGTCGCCGAGCTACACGATGCGCCAGCTCCACGACATGAAGGTCGGCACGCGCAACGGGCTCGGCGTCGAACTCATGGATGCGGTGCTTGCGGACCTGACGGTCGAGGACATGACCAACATCGTGGCCTATCTCGCCTCCCTCGTGCCGCCGATGCCGGCGGCGGACTCGCAGTAGGGCCGAGTCCCCGACCCGGTCCGGAATGCCGCCGTTGTCGCCCGCACCACACGCTGCCGCTCTTCGTGACCTCGACGACGCCCGGCAGCATGCGGGGCGTGGTGCGGATTCTCAACAATTTTGAAGCGTCCGGGGCGGTGGAAATTCATGCCATCGACGATGCCGGCATGCGTTTCGGTCCGGCGACCTTCACGTTGAACGCCCTGGCGGCGGTGGAATTCGATGCCGCGGACCGTGCTTCCGGCAACGCCATGAAGGGGCTGTCCGGCGGCATCGGAACGCTCTCCGCCGATGTGCGCCTTGAGATCGAGACGGACCTGCCGATCGTGCCGTCGGCATAAGTACGCGCCGCCGACGGCACGCTCAGCACGATGCACGACACGGTGCGGGCCGGCGCTACGGCCGATGGCAGCGGCGGCTACTTCTACGACGTACCGATCTTCAACTCCTCCACGGACGTCACGCAGGCGAGCAGTTCAAGGTTGATCAACCCCGGGGGCCATCCCGCGTCCGTCACGATCGAAGGCCGTGACGACACGGGCGCCGAGGCCAGCGGCGGCAGCGTTCAGCTCACCGTGCCTGGCGGCGGCGCGCGGACCCTGACTGGGGGACGAGGAAGGCCCGAACCCGAGAATCTCGTTGTCCCGGTATCGCAACAGGAGTTCGCGCCGGCTGGCGCGCTTCCAGAAATCCCGCGGCACGGTTCCGGTCAATCGATTGGATCGCAGGTTCAGTTCGTCCAGGCGACCCAGGTTCGCAAGTTCCGGCGCCAGCGACCCGATCAGGTGGTTGCCGGAGAGGTTCAGGATCTGGAGATTGGTGAGACTCCCGAGCTCCCAGGAACCCATCCGGACAGTTCGTTGCCGGACAGATCGAGCACTCGCAACCCGGTCAACTCGTCCGACGCCGCCGGCAGCAAGGGAAGCCGATGGGTGTCCGCCCGGGAATCAGTCGGCGCGACGAGCAGGAAGATCGCCAGAACGCTGACGCTTGCGTGGCGGCGAAATTCTCCGGTTGCGCCCATGGGCGTATGTTCGCAGCACGATGCCATTCGTTCCAACAGTTTTGCTCACCTGCGGCTGTAGCGTGCGACATGGCAGCGATTCGAGAATGTGCGGGGCGAGCAACGGCCGACCGCAAATCTCGAAGTCGCGGTGCAAAGCGGGAAGTAACGTCGTCGGGGCGCGTGTCTCCTCCCATTCGATGGCGAATCTCGAGCTACTGTCATGATTTGGAAGTACCGGCCCTACTGTGGCGGCGAGCTAGCATCAGTGGTGATTGGAGACGGGGTATTGCGGCGTGGGGAAGGAAATCTGGGCCAGCTTGGGTCTCGGCGTAACCATCGTCGGCGTGGGCGTCGCTCTCGCAACGCTGATGGTGTCCGGCCACAACACGATCGACAGTCGGTTCGACAGCGTGGATCGGCGGTTTACCAGCGTGGACGCACGCTTTGATGCCGTCGACCGCCGATTCGACGCCATTGATCGCCGCTTCGACAGCGTCGACGCCCGATTCGTCTCGATCGAGGCGCGTCTTGACCGGACGAATGCACGTCTTGACCGAACAATTGCCCGCATCGACTCGATCGACACGCGCCTCGGCAACATCGACCGGCGGCTCGGCCGCGTCGAAGGTTATCTGTTCGGCCTCGAACAGGAAGACGACCCCGCGCTGTGAACCTGAATACCGATCACGCAGGCGGCACAGCGGCCACCATGCGATCAGGTCGTCGCAGCGGTCGTCTGCTCCGTACCGTCACCGTCGTCGCCTTCCTCGTCCTCTACGGGATGCGTGCCGTAGTAGAACTGCAGCCGCCAGGCTTCGAGTGAGCCCGTATCCTCCGCCGCCCCGTCAAACACCTCGAGCTGCCAGTTGCCGTTGGGCGTTTCCCCGAAGAAAGCGTTGCTCAGAATGCGCCAGTTGAGCAATGAGCCGTCAATCACGAGCGTCTCGTTGAACACCTGGTTGACGACAGCCCGCGTGCCGTGCGGCGAAACCAGGTGAATGCCGAGATCGTTCGGGAACGGATGGTCGATATCGAATTCAAGCGCCACGGCTTCGATGTTGGCATCGTCAGGTAGTCCGCTGACCGCAACCGTCTGCGTTGCACCGGTGCCGTCCTCGTCGGGAATCGAAACCGGTTCGTTCTTGCCAAACCACCCGGATTGTCTGAATTCACCAAGCGAATCAGGCGGATACGCACCAGCGAACGCCACCGCGGCATCGACATCCACCGCGCCGAAGCCATACCAGTCGTGATAGGCGTACCCGGCGGAGTTCCGGGTCCACGCTAGCCGCAGGATGCGCGTATTCGCGCCGAACGTCTCCTCGACCGTTGCGATGTCAGGGTCGATCCTGCGAGCGGTCTTCGCGAGGATGTACTTGACGTCGCGCCAGGTCAGTTCAGGCGCTTCCTCCAGCAGCAGTGCGACAGCCCCGGTCACGTTCGGCGCGGCCGCCGAAGTGCCGTTCATTCGAGCCATGTAGTCGCCATCAGGGTTCGCCGCCGATTCACCATCCAATGGGGCTTCCCGGTCGTACAACGCGTTCAGGATCGCCGAAAAACCACGCTTCCATCCCATCTGATCGACCGAAGCCAGTGCGGGCTTGCTCCATCCATATTCGCCGCCGGGGGCGCTTATCCACAGGTTCGGCCCGGCGCTCGAATAACTCGATCTGCGACCGTCCGCGTTGAATGCGCCGACGACGATGAGATAAGGCAGGTTGTTGATGTCATCGCCGGCGGACGATACGCAGCCGATCTCTTCGTTGATTGTCCGCTCGAACGATCTGCATCGCTTAAAACCGTTCCCCCCGGCCTTGACATATATTGCGCCGAGGCCCGATCGCAGCGAGCGTGTTCCATAGCTGAAAATCTGCTCGGTGAGCGCGTCAGGATTGGTCGGGCGCGATCCGGAGCTTCCCCAGCTCAGATTGAAGATGTCGACATCCGATGAATTGGGAAAAAAACTGCTCGCGCCGAGCGAGCCGATCAGCGCGGTCAACGGATCAACCGCGTTCAGAAAATTGTAGCCACGCAGCGCAACGTTCGGCGCGACCCCTCGAATTCCGATGCCGTTGTCCCCTTCCGCCGCGACGATGCCCGCAACGCTGGTCCCGTGGTCCCCGGTGGAATCGAAATTGAACGGGTCGAGCGCCTCGATTCGAAAGGCCTGCGGCAGGTACTTCGCAAATACCGCTTCGTCTGCATTGAAGTTGAACGACGCCCCTGCCTCCACGTTGGACTTCAGATCCGGGTGACAGGTCTCAAGCCCGGTATCGACCACGGCCACGCGCACCCCATTCCCGGTCGGACCGTCCGCGAGAGTGTCCGCCATCTGCAAGTCTTCGCCGCTGACGCCGCCAATGTCGGCGTAGCCGGACTGACCCGTGTTGCTCAGGCTCCATTGCTGCTCAAGCAGGGGGTCGGATGTCCCGCTGACCGATCCGCGGCCCGATTCCGCGCAAACGTGCTGCACGCGCTGCAGGCTGTCGAGCGTAAAGCCGGTGAAGTTTCTGGTCAGTGTGTCCGCATCATCAAGATCCAGGGTTCCATCGAGGACGCTCAACATCACGTAGTAGGTCTCACCGGCATCCAGTTCGTTCGTGTCGAAAACAATATTGGTTTCGTAGCGATCTCCCTTGCCATTGAGGGCGGGGACCGGCGAGTCGTCTTCATGAATCACCGCTATCGTTCGATCATCGGCATCCTCCGTGGAGTCGTCGGGCACGATCGAGAACAACTGCGCCCGAAGTGTCGCCCGATCCATGGCGCCGGCGCCGAAATTGAGCACGGTGGCGTCAATGGCGAATTCAGTCGTGTCGAGATCGATGTCGATCGAGACGAACAGGTCCGCGTCCAGCGAGTCCAGCGGGCGTGTCTTCGGGGACAGGCCGTTCGACGGCGCCTTGCGTTGTTCGGGGGCTTCGCCGGCGATCATCGGGTGGCGCAGCTCCGGTTCGAAATGCAGCCGCGCTTCGCGTACGCGCGCATCCACGTTCAGTAACTCGACGGTACGGGCAAGATTCGCGTCCGGACCGAACCGGATCAGCGCGAAGCCGAGCTCGGGATAGGCATGGCCGTACAGCGCGCCCTGATCGCGCACGAGCGAATCCAGACTGTCCGCGTCATGCATCTGCACGCTGATCGTCGGGGAAATCGACCTGAACCGCCGGGCCACGGGATCGAACACGAGGCGGGTGATCGGCTGCGATGTGTCTTCGTAGGCCGTATGGATGCGGCCCTGATGGAACGCCCGGTAGGTGCGCAGGTTTTCGTCCGTCGATACGCGGATGCTCACGTCGCCGGTCGTCGCAGACCCGGAAAGAGCCGCCGCAGCGGACGGGAGCATCACAACGGGCCGCTCCTCGACGATCGTCGTCTCGATCGGCAGTAGCTGAGCGCCTGCCGGTGCCGCGAACCCGCACACCACGTACAACATCGCAATCCGAGAAAATCTTCGTGTCCACACAGCGATTCTCCTTCCGACAACACGACGCCCGCGCGCGAACACGGGGCAACTGCGCACGCCTCTCCGAGAAGGGAATCCCGTGATCGGCCGACGTTTCTCGAGGCGTCCCCGCTACCGACGAATCGGAGTTCTTGTTCGGCGCGGACGAGGACCGAGGGTCCGAAAAGGCGTTCGCAGACCAGATTTTGCCCAAGAAGGGTGCGCCTAGCCAATCGGCGCACCGAAACCGCATGGAATTATTGGGAAAAACGGAGAAACTCGGGCTGCTGTGCGAATTCAGACGTAGAAGCGCGTCAACGGCCCGATGCCGGTAGAGATAACGTTACCCTGAGCCTGAACACCGATCATGCGACTCGCTGGCGCGCGCGATGCAACGGCGCTTGGCGCTCGTCAGAACCGCCCGCGGGCGTTGAGCACGATGCCGTGGCTCGGGGCTTCGTCGAGGATCGGGTTCGCGAGCCCATCGCGAGCATGGTCATGGAGATGCAGGTATCGGCATGGGCCGCGTGACTCAACAAAAATGGTCTCCGGAAAACTCGGCGCGGGTCAAACACGTCGTCTTGTCCTGACTGGCGCACCATCCAGAAATCGCGAATGGCGTTGGACTCAAGTCTGCATTGTACTGTCTGCATGGCGACCTGCTTCCCGGGAACTGGATCGTTCAAAACGAGAAATTTCTCGGGCAGGTGTTCGTTTGATCGGCCCTTGCAATATTCGTAGCATTTCGCTAAGTTGATCATGTGTATGGGATTGCATTTAGCAAACGCGCCCTCGCAACTCTCCGCAGAATGCCGGCCAACGAGCAACGCCGGGTTCGTGCCAGGATCGACAACTATGCGGCTGATCCTCATGCGCACGCCCGGCACGCAAAAAAATTGAAAGGTCGCGAGGGCTTTCGACTGCGGGTCGGTGGATGGCGAGTCATTTTCGACGTGCAGCAAGACGTCATGCAGGTGCTTGATGTCGGCCCTCGCGGAAGCATCTACAAATAGGGAATTGCCATCATGCCACGCGTGCAAGTCATCGAATCTCCCGGCGGCGAGCGTATGGTTGTGTTGCCGCTCAAAGAGTACGAACAACTGACCAAAGCCGCCGAAGACCTCGCCGATGTACAGGCATACGATGCGGCCAGGCGTCGCCTTGCGACGGGTGAAGAGGAGCTGATTCCGGCCAGCTATGCCAACCGCATTCTCGATGGCGACAACTCCGTACGGGTGTGGCGCGAATACCGCGGTCTCAGCGTGAAGGAACTGGCCGAACGTGCCGGCATCAGCGCCGCTTATCTGTCGCAGCTTGAGCGCGGGAACCGGCAGGGGACGCTCACCACCATGAAGGCTCTGGCTGTTGCTCTGTCACTCGACCTGGATGATCTCGCATAGTCGCTAGCCGTACGCCTCGCGCAGCTCGTTGGCCCGGCGCAGCATGGCCTTGAGATTCTCGTCCGGCGGATTCTCCGTGCCGGAGGACCCATCCCAGCGTCCGCATTGATCTAGCCGACAACAAAGCAGAGACGAGCGCCGATGCATTCACGGAATCCGTAGCGGGTGCTCTGTTGCTCAAGGTGGATGACCGGACCTGCTGCGCGATCGACCGTGTGAAAGTCTCGCTACGCGGGCTCACCCGTACCGGTTTCGCGAGCAAAGCCGCGGGGACCGAGAATGACGCCCTCCAGGCGAGCCACGCGCTCTGCGAGCGCCGCAAGCTGTTCGCGAACCACCTCAATTTCCCCGCGCAGGCCGATTATCTCCTTGCGCAGCTCCGCGATAGCACGCCGCGTACCGAGCTGGCCGTTGAGAATGAGCGCCGCAAGACCTATGGCGACGCTGATGATCGTGTACATTTCCGGCGACATGCGCACCAGCGTAGCACGCAGCGGCAGGAAGACAACTTGAATTCCTGGGGAAACGCACCCGTTTCGCACGCTACCAGATCACGAGCCCGCCGACGCTGATGGAGTGGTCCGGATCGAGCAGCCAGTACTCGTTGCGGGTGCCTTCGACGCTCATGTGCAGTTGTGTGCCGAGTTGCCAGCGGCGGCCGAGGCGCAAGCGCTGCGCGTCCTGGCCGGCCCGGTCGAGGCCGAGGTACCAGGTGCCGACGCCGAGCCCCTGGAAGGCGCCGACGCCGCAGCCGAGTTCGGCGGTCAGCCGGCCGGCCGTGGCGAGCTGTTTGCCGGGTGCGCCGCCATATCGCGCGTGGCGCTCGACGCCGGAAATTCCGGCGCGTTGTTGCTATCGCCCTGGTTGTTGTCGTTGTTGTCGTTGTTGTCGTCGTTCGCCGCCGCACGTGTGATCGTGACCGCGTAGGTGCCCTGGCTCAGCGCCTCGGGGCGAGAGACCCGGACCTTCACCACGTTCGCGCCCACGTTGAGATTCACCTGGAAGTCGCCACGAACCGCGTCGGCATCGGTCAGCGTCTGGTTGGAGCCGTCCTCGTACACGACGACCGAAACGGGGTCGTTTTTCGTGGGCTTGAAGGTCATCCAGGCGACGTCGTTGGCGACGGATGCACCGTAGCTCGCAGTCAGGGTCGAGAACGGCGGACTCAGCGCGACCTCGTCGCCATTGGGGTCGAAAACCGCAAGATCGGCCAGCCAGGCCTCGGGTTCGGAGTCGCCCGCTTCGTGGAGCGCGAAACATAACGCGAAGCCGTCGTTAAACCGCCATTTCCAGCTATCGAGCAGCGTGCGCGACCCGGTCTGCGCCACCCATTGCCCATTCCCGTTCAGCACATCGGCCTTGCCCGGAAATACGAGGCCGAACGAAAGCGGCGGATCTGCGCCGAGCTTCAACAGCAGGTGATAGGCCTTGCGCGCGTTGAGTACGACGGGCAACGGCGCTTCGAACCGGTTCGCTCCCGCCTCGTAGCTCTCGGGGCTTCTGAAGGCCGCCACGAGCGGTACTGGCGGGGCCCTTGATGGACGAGACGAGGCGGATCCGCCGACCGGGCGCGCAATCGGTTCATGCGCGCCCGCCCGAGTATTAGCTCCCCAACAAGAAACCGGCGGCCCGATTGCTCGGACCGCCGGTTGTAAGGTCAACCGTCAGATCGGGGTGGGTTCAGAAGCTCCAGCCCGCACCGACCGAGGCACCCGTCTCGCCGTCGGCACTGGTGATGCCGAGCTTGAAGCGGGAGTTCTCGCCGGAGAAGTGAATGCCAACCGCGAGTGCCGTCTCGCCGTCATAGCTGCCGGCGCCGACCGAAACACCTCGGTCACCAATCTCGGGCATGCCCGCGAGCGCCATGGAGGCCGCCACGCCAGCGCGCAGCATCTGGATGCTCTCGGCATTCCTGTTGATGTTCATCGCATTGCCTGCAATGTTGCCCGCGTTCGTCGCGATGTCAGCAGCATTTTCCGAAGCCATCCCGCGCACCGCCATGATGTCGGACGCGTTGGTCATGATATTGCCGCGGTTCTCCATGATGTACGTGTTGTTCATCGCAATGTTGCCCGCGTTGGTCATGATGTCCGACGCGTTGGTTGCGATGTCAACATCGTTCGCCGCAATGTCCGTGGCGTTCGTCGTGATGTTGGTCGCGTTGGTCATGATATTGCCGGCGTTCGCAACGATGCTGTCGGCGTTCGTCGTGATGTTGTCGGCGTTCGTCGCGATGCTGTCGGCGTTCGTCGTGATGGTGTCGGGGTTGGTCTCGAGGTTGGCGGCGGTCGTCGCGATG
>JAQAJI010000065.1 GCA_028278665.1 Candidatus Rariloculus versatilis | reverse complement strand
CATGACGAGAGCGACATCGACTTTGCCGCGAGCACGGAACTCGGCGAACTCGATGCGACGAGGCTCGCGATTCCGAGCGGCTACTTCGTCGGCGAGTCGTTCATTCGGATCAACGCCGATACATCGACGACGGGCGTCTATCTGTCACACAACTTCCTGGTTTCAGAGACAGTGGCTGTAACGCTTTCGGGTCGTTACAACAACACGAGCGTCGTACTGCGCGATCTGCTGGGCACGGAACTCAACGGCAATCACAGCTTCAACCGATTCAATCCGGCCGTGGGCGTCACAGCGAACCTGCGCGACGGAATGACGCTCTACGCGAGCTACAGCGAATCGAATCGCGCGCCCTCGCCTGTCGAACTCACCTGTGCCGACGAAGACGACCCTTGCCGACTGCCGAACGCATTCCTTGCCGACCCGCCGCTCGAGCAGGTCGTCGCCACGACTATCGAGGGCGGGCTCAGGGGCGACTGGTCCAACGGCGACTGGCATGCCGGCGTCTTCCGCACGACCAATGACGACGATATTCTCTTCATCAGTGCGGGCGCGCTCACAAGTGAAGGCTTCTTCGACAACGTCGGCAGGACCCGGCGCGACGGCATCGAAGTCAACGTCAACGGCCAGTTCGGAGAGCGCACTACGTGGTTCCTCAACTACACCCTGCTCGACGCCACGTTTCTCGAAACGCTCGCGTTTCCGAGCCCGAACAATCCCGCCGCGATCGACGCCGAAGTGACGGTTGCCCCGGGCGACCGCCTGCCATTGGTTCCCCGACATCTCTTCAAAGGTGGATTCCAGGCGGCAATCGGCGAGCGCCTGACGGTCGGCGGCGGCATCGTCGCCGGCGGCGACTTCCACATGCGCGGCGACGAAGGCAACGACGTTGGCCGCATTGGCGAGTATGCCGTGCTGAATCTGCGCGGAGATTACCGTGTCAGCGACAACGTCCGGCTGTTTTTGAACGTTGACAACGTGCTCGACGAGGAATACGAGACCTTCGGCCTCTTCGGTGAACCCGACGAAGTGCTCGGCGACGATTTCGCAGACAGCCGCTTCCTGTCGCCGTCGGCCCCGAGGGCGGCATGGCTGGGCGTTGAAATCGCCTTTTAGCGACGCGGGAATACGCTCCGGCGTCGCGCCGGAATCGTGAAGCACACGACCCTCATATTTAATGTAGTTTATACTAAATAATATATAACGCACTGATATTACTGTAAATATATATCTAGAACCTTATCCAGTTCCGGATCCGGTATCGTGTATCCTTACTCGAAGCGATGCTCCGACCAATTGGCATTGAGGCGCAAGTCATGAACACTACGGTTCCTCCTCCGGGCCCGACGCTACGCACCTTCGTGATTCGGTTTATCGCCGTGGGCGTCAGCTACCTTGCGGCATCCGCATACGCTCAGGTACTGCCAGCGGTCTCCAACGAAGGCGACGTGTTCGTCATCCCCGCCGATGTATCAACGCTGCAAAACGCGGTCGTGGACGGCGTGAATCTCAGCGTGACGATCGAAGGCAGTTTTCGTGTGTATCGAGCGTTCGTTAGTGGCCAGACGCACTCCGCCCATATAGCAGTTGACGGACCGCAACGGCACATGGCTTTCGACAGGCAACAGCGCCGATTTCGTGAAGTGCTGTCGAGTCTGGTTGTCGAACTCGGCGACTTTGGCCGTCTCGACGAGATCGTCGAATCGGCTGGCGGGCTCGCCGGCAAAGCCTATCCGGATCTCGGCTTCGCTGTCGTGCAGTTGCCCGGATCGACCAACCCGGCCGAAGCGGCACGGACGTTGCAGGGACACCCGGCGGTCAATGCCGCCCGCGTACAGCTCGCAGGACCGATTCGCATACCGTTGTAGCCATTCACTGCGCGCAGCGTTCGCTGCGCTACCAGTTCGGAACGGTTCGGCGCGCTTCAGACGGCTCAGCCGACCGTCAGGGATGCTCCCCGACCGACAGCGTCAGCGCCCACGCATCGAGGCTGCCAATGTCGCCAGACGCCGCGTCGATGACCCTGAGCGTCCAGTCTCCATTTGGCGATTCGCCGTAGAAGGCATTGCTGAGCAGTGACCAGCCCTGCAATCCCTGCGGTTCAGTGGCCATGGGATCGTTGTAGACCGGGTTGAGTATGCTCTCGGTTCCCGCCGGCGAAACGAGCGTGACGCCGAGATCGTGCGGAAACGGATGCGCCGCCCGAATTTCGAGTTCCGCCGCTTCGACGTTGGCTGTGGCGCTGAAACCGCTGACCGTAACGATCTGTTCGATGCCGCCGCCGTCGTTGTCCGGAATGGTCTCGCTTGCGGCATGCTCGAACGTCGTCCGCGCGAATTCGCCGAGGCTGTCTGCCGTATAGCCGCGCGCAAATTCGAGCGCCGCATCGACGTTCACGGCTCCGAATCCATACCAGTTATGGAAGTTGTAACCGGCGGCGTTCGTGATCCAGCCATGCTGCAACACGGCCGGCTTGCCGCAGAAAGCAATACGGACCGGTTCCACGCCCGGGTCGATCATTCGGGCCGTACGCGCGAGAATGTGCTTGACGTCCCGCCAGGTGAGCTGCGGATTCACCTCGAGCATCAGTGCGATGGCGCCTGCCGTGTTGGGCGCGGCCGACGAGGTACCGCCGAAGGCGCTCGTGTAATCGCCCTCCTCTTCCACGGGGTCCGCGAACGGGTCACGCCCGAACCCGAGCCCGGCCTCGCCGCGATGCGGACCCGCCTGATCGGTTGTGACCATGGCCGGCGAAAAAAATCCGCCTTCGCCGGCCGGCGCGCTCACCCAGAGATTGGAGCCCACGCTCGAATAGCTCGCATGCTCGCCGTGCGCATTGAAGGCACCGACCGTAATCAGGTACGGAAGATTGTTGTAGGCGTCGATATTGGCCGAGGCGCAGCCGAGTGCGTGGTTGGGGCTGTACATCTCGCCCCGGTCCTCGAAGCGGTGCTCGCGCACAAGTGACAGGCACAGATCAAAGAAGTTTCCCGCGGCCTTGACGTAGAGTGCGCCACGGCCGCCGCGCAGCTTGTCCACGCCGTTTCTGAACACGGCAACGGCCTGCTGAGACGCGTTCGATTGTGGTGCGTCGACCAGGCCGTAACTCATGTTGAAGATATGTGCGCTGCTCGAATCCGGGTTGCTCGTGCTCGCCCCGAGCGCATCGTACTCGAGGGTCGCGTCGTCGCCGGTAGCGATGGCGCTGAGCAGGTTGTAGCCGCGCAGGCGAGCGCCCGGCGCCACGCCGCGCATGCCGATACCGTTATCGGCCGTTGCGGCTATCAGCCCGGCGACACTCGTACCGTGATCGCCGCTGGCGCTCGGGTTGAACGGGTCCGTTGCGATCGAACCCCGCCAGGTGTCCGTATTGAAGTTGTAGGAGGCGCCCTCGGCCACGTTGTCCTTGAGATCCGGATGGCAGATTTCAAGGCCCGTGTCGACGACAGCGACCTCGATCCCCGAGCCGATGGGGCCATCGAGCAGTGTACCGTTCATGCGCAGGTCTTCACCCGCGACGCCCCCTGCCAACGCAAACGCCGTCTGGCCGGTATTGTTCAGGTTCCACTGTTGGCTCAGCAGCGGGTCCTCCGTTTCCGGCGACACCGGACGGTTGAATTCCTCGCACTCGAAAGGACTCCGTCCCCCTGCCGGTATCAGTATCGAGGTTTGTTCGGCAAAGCCGCCTTTCGGCGTGAAGAAGTCGTCCGGCGGTGCCGTGATCAACGCAGTCGCAGTGTAAATGCCCGGGCCCCAATCCACGACGACTTCGTTTGGCAGCTTCAACGTCGCACTGGCGAAACCTTGTGGCGCGAGCGCCGGAACATCGACACGCTCCGAAACCAATGGTGCGCCTATGAGGTGCCCCGGAGCGAAATCCTCGAAATCGATGCGCATCATGAGCGTCGTGGGCGCGTTTGTCGCGGCACCGAGGTTCAGGAGGGAGAAACCGAATTCGTAGCCGTTCTCCGTCTGACGCATTCGCTCGAAAAACACCAGGATCGCCGAAGTCAGGCGCTGCTTGGCGTCGGCGAACATCGCGCCTGCATCGAGCAGATCGAGTTTGACGGCCGGACCGGAATCGTCGAAGCGGTTGCTATCGACCGAATCCACTGCAATCTCGATCGACTCGGTGCCTTCACCGTCAAAGTCGGGGATGCCGCGCAGAGAAATTGTTGCGCTGTCCGCACCGGCGTCCATGGCCACTTCGGCGCCGCTGACGGCCGCCGGGACAGAACCGGAAACGTCGGCCCGGGTCAGCTCATAGTCTCCACCGTCAGTCGCCGTGCCGGTCATCGCGAACCGGACGATGGCTCTCCTCGGCGCGGGCTTGGAGAGGCTGACGGTGATTTCGGCGCCCGGATCGTTCCACTCGGCTATTTCCGTCCTGTCCGCCTCGACCCTGATCGAGCTGACACTGATCGCGAACGTCAAGCTGTCCGTATCGCCGTCCTTGTCGCTCACGGTATACGTAAACGTTGTTTCGTCGAGCGTTTCCGTCGGTGTCCCCGACAACTCGCGGGTCGTGGAATTGAACGATATGCCAGCCGGCAGATCGGGCGTCAGCGAATACGTTCGCCTTCCATCGCCACTCGCGGCCTCGGGAAGCTCCAGCTCGTCGATGACTGCGTCGCGAATATAGAACTGCAGCTCGACCTCGGCATTGCGCAAGCTCGGGACCCGATCCGAGGGGCTGATGTCGGGCCGGCTGCTGCCGCAGGCGCCGAGCGCGAGGCTCGCGAACAGCAAGAACGAGAGTGAGCAGAAGCGCCGCCTGTCAATGGCACACACCGCTGGGTTTTTCGAGAAATCGGGCATCGCTTATGAGTGGACGACCGCTCTACCAGGATCTGGGGCCACTGCAACTGATCGGCGAAATCGCGCGCGACGGGTTTCACGGTGCCAAGAGCGTAAGACCGAAGCCATTACTCGCGTCTGTGGCATTGCGTGTCAAAATTGAAGGGATCGGTCGGGAGTGTCGGCAGCGCTTGCGGGCGGGTCGATGATTGCATTACGGGAGTACCCTGTCCAAACGGGACAGGACCGCCTATCAGCGAAACACAACCGCATTGGCGTATGCCTGGCCGCAATATCTTGGGCGCTCCGCGCCAAGCTCGCCTCGTAACTTGCCACCTTCAACAGCTCTTGACGCTCACTCCGACTTCTGCAACGGCAAAATATTGAATTGGACCATCTACTAGTCCATATTTACGTTTATCGATACCGCACCGCAGCAGCAAACTGATGGAACTTTCCGTTACCGAAGCAAAGGCACGCCTCACGGAACTCGTACGTCGGGCCGAAGCCGGCGAAGAGGTCCTGTTGACCCGTCACGGCCAACCGGCTGTGCGGTTGACCCCGGCAAAGCAACAGGCTGACGCCGACAAGCGGCGAACTGCGATAGCCGCAGCGCGCAGCGCCGCCGCAAACAAGCGCAGCCACGGTCCCGGAGCTGCTCGCAGCCAGGACTTTCTGTACGATGACCGCGGCTTGCCCGAATGATCGCCGTCGACACATCGGCGCTGATGGCAATTCTTCTCGACGAACCGGGTGCGGCAGACTGCGCGGAAGCACTTTCGACAGGCGATCGAGTCATCATATCGGCCGGCACCGTAGCCGAGGCGCTGATCGTGGCCGAACGTCGCGGGCTTGGCGCCGAAATGACCATGCTGATCGAAGGCCTCGGGCTCGAAGTACTTGACGTCACGCTCGCCACGGCACGGCAAACTGCCGATGCTTATGCACAATGGGGCAAGGGAATTGACCCTGCGGGACTCAATTTCGGCGATTGCTTTGCCTACGCGGCGGCACAGGCGCACGGTTGCGGCTTGCTGTACGTCGGTACGGATTTCGGCCGGACAGACGTGGAAGGTGTCGTCGCCGCATAGAGCGGCGCAAGTCACGCCTTGCCCGGATCAGCGTTGACCATCCGACATAGCGCATTGTCCTGCATCGCCAAAAAGTCAATTCGGGTCTGGTTCAGCGGCAGGCGACCCGGTATTCTGCGCCCATCGCCACCACCGGTGCAGGCATTCGCCGGCGACACCATCGGCGAGTTCGTTGGCAGCCGGACTCGACAACGCGCGCAGCCGTAACTCATCTTCGTCAAAGATCGGCCGCTCGTCGCGATACCGGTGTTCGGTCAGGAAGCTTCGCAGGGCATCGACCGTGCTCGATCGGAAGCGCTTGAGCCGCGAGTCCGCACGTTTCTCAAGCAGGGCGAGCAGCAACCGCGCATTGCCATCGAGTTCGGAGGCGATGGCGACGACATCGTCGAGATAACGTGAACTGAGGGCGCCGCTGTCCCTGAGCGCGTCGGAATCGACCTTGCGCCCCCGCCCCTGCTTCCACAGTTCGCAAAAGACCTCGAGCAGTTCGATCCGCGAGCCTATGTCGACAACGGCAAGCGACGACCCGGCGGCGAGTCTCGCGGCGAGCGCAGTCCCTGCAACGATCCTCCATTGCCCGGCCCGCTCGATGCCTTCGGTCAGCAATGCGTGGACCAGGTTTGCGTCGTCCCAGAGCACGTAGAAGACGTGCTGGTCGGCAAACCCGCCCGCCGGGTCGAATTCCGGCACGCCAAGCGTCGCGGCGTATTCCTCGGGCGATCGTCCTTCCGGGACGGGAACCGTCGGCCTCGGCGGGACCGCCAGCGTTCCCGGTCCCGCAATGCTGGCCGCACCGGTGCGGATCCGGCCAAGGTCGATCGGAGCGGCGAGTTCGCAATCCTCCAGGCGCAGCGCTTCCCGGATACGCTCGACATCCAGCGGGTCGCTCGTCAGGTAGAGGATCTGGCGACCCTGGTCGCGCGCGACGCAGCCGAGACTGCGAACGATCGCTTCGAATCGTTGCGGATCGCTCTGGTCGAGCGCTTCATCCAGAAACAGCGGCAGCACCTTGCCCCGCTCGACTTCCTCCGCAAACGCGATGCGTGCTGCCAGCAACAACTGTGCCCGGGTACCGTCGGAGAGTTCGTCGAGCTCGCGTCGTTGCCCGGCACGCAGATCGAACGCGTAAAGACGCGGCGTAAGCTCATGATCGGAACCGCCGCCCTGCCCGGCCGCACGACCCCGATCCAGACACAGGTCGTAGTTGTGGAAGGTGAACGACGAAAAATGATCCCGCGCCCGTTCGAAAACACGCGGCAAGCGGGCCGCTTCGAATTCCCGTTCGATCTCGTCGAGCAGAAAGTCCCCGGCGCTGGCCAGCAGCGCCTTGTCGCGCAGGTCGTGCAGGTCTGCCCGGGCGTCTTCGCGAGCCGCGATCAGGTCCTGCAGCGTGTGGCCGGTCTGCGCCAGGTCCACATCGCGAGTCGTTGCGATGATCTCTTCGTTCAGGGAGTCCGCTTCGGCAGCGAGATTTTTAAGTTCGGCACGCAGTTGCTCCAGCGCGCCGGCATCCGTTTTCACCAGGTCAGACTCCCCGGCCGCGTCGAGGCCATTGCGATCAAGGTCATTCTGACTCTCGAGTCTCGCGATCTCTTTGCTCAACTCTCCATATTGCGGTAACGCCTCGAGCAACCGGGCGAGGCCATGGCGGTCGCCTGCGTCGAGCTTCGCGCCCGCGTAGATTTCGTCGATCCTGCCCTGCTTCGTCTCCCTGTCGGCGGCATTCTCCTTGAGATCATGCCTAGCGCGCTGCTCGTCGGCGATCGCCTGTTTCAGCTCCAAGTTGCGGCTCTGAAGCATGTTCAGACGCGCCTTGACTGCCGCCGCGTCCGCCGCGTCCGCCGCCTGCGGTTCGCCATGACGCTCCAGTACATCGGCCAACTTCGTCAGCCGCTCGGCCCGGGACCGGGCAAGGCGCCCCAGCTTGCCGGTCGCGGCATCGTACCTGCCGCAGGCGAGCCGCAAGCCGTCGAGTGCCCGGGCGAAGTCGACCAGCTCGGCATCGGCGGGCAGGCTGTCGAGACCCAGCGTGGACCGCAGTCGCCGTCGGCACAAATCGAGTTTCTCCTGCTCCTCGCGCAGACCGTCAAGTTTCGATATCAGGCGCTGCCGATCGCGTGCGCCTTGCATGGACGCCGCAAGCGCCGTGGCGCGACTCTCGAGGCGCTGCAGACTGGACTGCACGGAGGAAATATCCCAGTTTGCGGGTCCATCGAGCCCAAGTTCCTCAAACCTGGCACGCGCATCGGACCGTCGGCCGCGCCGATCCCCCCCTGCGCCCATGAACAGCGCCGCCAACCCGATACCGGCGCCCGCTCCTGCGAGCAACAGAAGGAAGCCGGCAACACGTTCGGCGAGCAATACACCGACAAACAGCATCACCGCGCCGGCGAGCAACCAGGGCCGCCGCGACCGGGCCCTGCTGCCCAACGACTGCTGTTGCGGACTTCTGAGCCAGACACGAAGCGCGTCGATCCCGTTGCGAAGCCTGTCGGCGTCCTGATCTTCTTCGGCGGGACCGGTCCCGGAAAGCAGCTTCAACTGCGTCTCGATCGAACGAACCCGGGATTGGTGCTCGTGGCCGGCACGCAGAAACCCGAACAGATCCGCGTGGTCGGGCAGGGTCAATCGGGCATTGTCGACGAGATCGCCACCGATCACGTGCAGCGCGGCAATCAATTCCTTTCGCACGCTCTCCAGTTCGGTCTGCGCCGCGTTGTGCCCATGCTCGTCGCGACCCAGCTCGTCGGCTTCTGCGCTCCACGCCGCGAGGTCTGCCTCGTCAAGTGGCGAGGCAAGTCCGGAGTCCTGCTGTCTCCTGCGTGCATCGCTCGACTTCCGTTCAAGTTCGAGTGCACGCTGTTCAATCGTGTTCAACTCGTCCCCGAGCCGCTCGACTTCCTCACCCTCTTTGCCGTTGAGTCCCGCGAGCGCTTCCGGCAGCGCCAGCAGATCCGCCTTGACCCTGGCAAGTTCATCCCGTCGGCGCGCAAGATCGATCGCGCGAACGACGTTAGGCCGGCGGCGGTCGGCGTTCTGCGCGCGTTCGCGGCGGGACCGGAGTTCATCGAGCAGGTCGGCGCGCCGCTGCAGATCGCCTTGCTTTCCTTCGGCCTCGTGAACGGCAAGTAACGCCCTGTTGTACCTGTCTCTCGTGCCGCGTTTGCGACGGTGCTTTACCCGGGGAAACAGGTCCGAACGTACCTCCTGCAGATCAAAACCACCCGCCATTTGGCGCCGGATCTCCGCGGCAATTTCATTCGTACCCTTCCGTGACGGATCGATCAGATCCCGAAGCCGCAGGAAGAAACAGCGGTAGTTGTGCGATGCGGGGAAACCCGGCGCAGCGTTGCTGTCGTCGCCGTGGCTCCAGCGCACGGTCGACCCCTCGCGTTCGCCTCGCCAGATTCCGCCGTCGCGTTCGAGGACGCAACTTGTCTGCGTTTGCCGCGACGACCCGAATTTGTCCCAGTACAGTCCCGCGACCGCGCGGCAGATGCTCGACTTGCCGATACCGTTCGGGCCGAAAATGACCTGGATTCCCTGCCCGGCCGGCTCGACCTCGAATGGTCGATCGATTCCTGGCAGGCGATCGATGACGAGTCGCCTGAGAATCATGTGCCCTCGCCCGCCGGGCGGCCTGCGAGCATCGAGCTCAAGGCCGCGTTCCCCGCAAGCCGGAGACAGCGACGCAAGGCATCGTCCGACATGGGATCTGTGACATTGCGATGTTCGCCAACCGGATCCCAGATGTCTTCGGTGGCGACCTGGCTCAGGCTGGCGCGCGCCCGTTCAAGAAGGGCCCTGGATTGCGCGTTGTCCTGCCCGAGCAGCAGCAGACGTTTCGCGAGCAGGCCTGCCGGGCCGCCGTCCGCCGCGATGCTCTCGAGGTCGAGCTGCAGGCGCATTTCATCGACGATCCTTGCGAAGAATACTACCGTGTCGTCCACCCGCCGTATCAGGGAGCGCTCGCCATTCGCGGCGGCGAGCCACTTGCGGATGTCGTTAGCGACCTCGCTCGTGCCGATGAGCGTCGCCCGCAGTCCCAGGGCGCGGGGTACCGTTCCGGGCTGTGCCAGCGCCTCGACCTGTTGCCGGGCCACAGCAAGCAACCTGTCAGGCACGTCATCGACATGCTCGATGCCGTCCATCGCCACGGGAACCTCCTCCCAGCGAAGCGGCGCGACAGCCATTTGTTCGAGGCCGATGTTGCCATCGGTCGAGATCGTCAGCAGCCAGGGACCATGCGGCCCTGTTTCCGAAGGATCGAGTCCGACCAGAGATCCGAGATAGCCGGACGGAGGGGATCCAGCGGCTTCCGCCAGCCCCGTGTATGACGGCTTGTGAATGTGTCCGAGGAGCCAGGCGTCAAAACCGCTGTCATCGAGTTCGGACTGCTTGACGGGTGCGTAGTAGCCGCCCGACGCCCCGAGATCGCAGTGCAGCAGGCCAATCCTCGGGACCGCGGCAGTCGGCGCCGGCACGGGCTCGCGGCGCAACAGCGCCACCGGACTCTCGCGAACGCGCTTCTCGCCGAACGACCAGCCGATGACTTGGGCAAATGGCGTCCCGGACCGGCTCAGGGTGATCGCTTCCCAGCGCCCGCCGGCGCCGAGCAGCCTGAACCCGCCGATCAACTTCTGCAGGCGCGGCAGCGCTTCGATGTCGTGGTTCCCGGCAACGGCGATCACCTCGGCGCCAGACTCCAGCAAGCGCCGAATGCTCTCTTCGAGCGGCCGCATGGCCTCGAACCGGGCATTGCTGCTTTCGACGACATCGCCCGCAAAGAGCACGGCATCCACCTGCCGTTCGACGGCGAGATCGACAGCAAGCCGCAACGCCGCAGCCGGAGCGAGGTCGGCTGGATCGACACCCCAACCGGAAATATCGTCCGGCAGCCCGGAACACGCCGTGCCGAGGTGCACGTCGCCGATCGCCAGGATCGAAGCAGCAACAGTCATTCGATCGGAACCCGATCCGCCTTTTCGGATAACGCCGCTACGATATCAGCCGCGATGGACCCGGTCACCCACCTGAAAGGATCGCTGCGGACCGGTGCACGAGATCTTGCGCCGCCTGGCGGGCTTGTCGGAGTGGCAGACGCGGCTGCGGCGGTATGATCGTCCTCCGGCGATCCCGGGCGCCCGCCTGCAGGCTTGTCTCGTTGGACAAGGCCAGAGGATGAAAACCGCCGTGGCGCGCGATAAGCTATCGACGACAACCACAAACGGAAACCCTGCTCGTGCCCACCCGAAGAAGGATCCTTCAGTCTGCCGCCGTGTTATCGGCCACGTGTTTCGCACCCCGGGTCATCGCCGCCGCCGATGCCGTCCGGTCGGGGCGCATGGGTGTCGTCTACGACTCGCGCCACGGCGAATCCCGGTCGTTCGGCGGCCGTGCCAGCGGTCTGGGCCTGCCGACTCACGCGATCGAAGGCGATATTACCGACCTTTGGCAGACGGAACTCAGGGCACTGTGGAAGCAGGCGCCCGTGACCATCGCCGGCCTGACCGAGCGTGCGGCGCTGTTTCTTCTTGAGCAGCTCGGCTGGGATCATGGGCTGCGCGTCGTCTACCAGGCGGAGCACGGTCTGAACTCGGGCAACGGCGCGGAGCACCGTGTCATCCGCGCGGCCCGTCCGGGCCTGAAAAGGGAACTTGAAGCCGCCGGTGCGATGTGGCCCCATTTGCTCGCCGGACGGATCCTGACGGGTCCGCGAGAAGTCGCATCCAACGACTGCACACCGTCGGGCGCCGCAATGGCTTCATATCTTCGGGAACCGAAGAAACTCCACTCCTGGATCATCGCGCCACGCTCCGTGGCGTAACGCCCAGGCGAACCAGAGGATTCACCATGGCCCTCCCCCACGGCGTAAGCGAAACAGATTTCACGCACGCACTCGACCGGTTCCGCACCGCGGTCGGCGATGACTGGGTATTCAGTTCCGACGAGGACGTCGCGCTCTATCGGGATGCCTATTCGATCTACTGGGGCGAACCCGAGGAACGCGTCGCCTCGGCGGCCGTCGCACCGGAGACGGTCGAGGAAGTGCAGGCCGTGGTCCGCGCCGCGAACGAGTTACGGATCCCGCTCTACCCGATATCGACGGGACGCAATCTGGCTTACGGCGGTTCGGCCCCGGTGCATTCGGGCAGCGTCGTGCTCGATCTGAAGCGCATGAACCGCGTGCTCGAGATCGACGAGCGCAACGCCTGGGCGCTTGTCGAGCCCGGCGTCAGCTATTTCGATCTCTATAACCACATTCAGGAGCGGGGACTGGACCTCTGGATCGATCCGCCCGATCCCGGCTGGGGCAGCATCATCGGCAACGCGCTCGACGGCGGCGGCGGCTGGACGGCCTACCCCTTCCGCGACCACTTCGGTGCGCACTGCGGCATGGAAGTCGTGCTCGGCGACGGCGACATCGTCCGCACGGGCATGGGCGCCGCTCCGGGCGTAAAGACCTGGCAGGAAAACAAATGGGGATATGGTCCCTGGGTCGACGGGCTGTTCCGCCAGGGCAACATGGGTGTCGTGACGAAAATGGGCTTCTGGCTCATGCCGAGGCCCGAGGCGTACATCTCGGGAACCGCGGCGGTTGCAGACGACCAGGGCGTCATCGGGCTCATCGATACGCTCAACCTGCTCGAGAACCAGCAGATGGTCAATGGTTCCACGCAACTGAATGCCGGTGCGACCGGATTCGGCAGCCCGGGCTGGTCGCTGGATGTACCGATCTACGGTCCCGCCAACGTCATTCGCGAGCAACTCGCCTACGCGCGCTCGAAGTTCGAGCAAGTCGAAGGCTGCACGTTCAGCGAGTCGGAACTCATCATGACGCAAGGTCCGGGAGAGGAAGCGCCTCCCGGAGTCAGGCTCGTCAACTTCGGCGTTCCGAACCTTGCCACGTTTTCGCTGCTCGGCCGAAGTCCCTTCCAGCCCAACCCGGCCGGCGGCCACATCGGTTTCTCGCCGATCCTGCCGCGTCGCGGCGAGGATCTGGTCCGCTTTCGCGACTGGTACCGAGCCAACGAGGCCGAGGCCAGCGGGGGCGAGGACCTCGGGATCATCGGTCCTGTCTTCATGACCAACTGGGAGCGCTCGCTCGTCGGCCTCATCATGTTCCCGGTCGCGAAAGACCCGAACTACAACCGACGTGTCCGCGCCGCGTTCGAGCGCTGGGTCGAACTCGCCAGGGTTGAGGGTTGGGTCGAATACCGCGCCCCGACGGTCTACCAGGACCTCGTCGCGAAGACCTACTCCTACAACGATCACGCGCTTACCAGGATGCACGAAAAAATCAAGGACGCTGTCGACCCCAACGGCATCATCGCTGCAGGCCGCTACGGCGTTTGGCCGAAGCACCTCAGAGACGCCTGATGAAGGCGGTGAACGCCATGTGGTCGCCAGACGCTGTCAGTCTCACCGGCGCGCTTGCGTTCGTGTTCGGGTTCGTTACAACCCTGGCGCAGGCTCAGGAAAGCGCCGTTCAAAGCGGCGAGCAGGTCTACGAATACTGGTGCGCTCCCTGTCACAACCCGGGACCGGGACATCCGGGCACCCAGAGCCTGGAGTTCAGGTACAGCGGCACCGAAATACCGGCCGTGCTCATCGAACGTACAGACCTTACGCCCGAGCTCGTCAGGACATTTGTGCGTCAGGGCGTGCTGTCGATGGCGCCGTTCAGAAAAACGGAGATTACGGACGAAGAACTCGACGCGCTCGCGTCGTATCTGGCCGACCGGTAAGCGTTATCTCCGGAAGGGTCCCGGGAGATCGTGGTAGCGGGGGCAGGATTCGAACCTGCGACCTTCGGGTTATGAGCCCGACGAGCTGCCTGACTGCTCCACCCCGCACCGGAAGGGCAGCATCATACCGAGGCCCAAAAACCGCCGCAAGGCGGAACACGGACCTCAATCCCTTCCGGCAGCTTGCCGGGCGTCGACGGCGCAACTCCTGTTCAGCCAACGGATCCAGGTCGGATCGTGAAATCTAGTCTGCGGGTCTTGGTTTCAGGTCTGCCGGCGCAAAGAACTCTATATGAGAAGAGACCACAAGAGCTTCGACAACATGCACCGAATACGACGGTATGACGATGACGTCACCGACCTGAAGCACGTGGTCCGTGCCTTCAACCGCGATTCGATAGCGGCCGGACTGCACCATGAGAATCTGCTCATTGACGTGACTGTGAGCCGGAAAAAGCGTTCCCGCGGCGTAACGTACGATGTTGATAGGTCCAAGTACGCCGGGAAACTGCTTGATCGTGACGCCCTCCAGACTGCCTTCGCTCCACTGCAGATCGTCTGAGCTGACGATCGTCGGGTCAGGCGGTGCCGCAAATGCGGCCGCGCAAGACAGAACAGCAAGCAGGGTTATCGTTGTTTTCATAGCATCGACTCATCCCACTGACACTCGTATGCCTGGACTTCTTCACCGGGTAGGTCCGAAAATCGCCGGTCAAGAACAACCGCTGCGGTGAACACCGGTTCGTCAACCACGGTCGCAATGTAATTCAGGAATCGGCCATCCGGGCTCGGCGTGAATCGCTCCGAGATTACCGTATTCTGTGTCAAGGGAATGCCG
>JAQAJI010000064.1 GCA_028278665.1 Candidatus Rariloculus versatilis | reverse complement strand
CTTCGCCGCCATGAAGAAACCATTGGACGCCCTCTCTCGCATACAGGACGAGCGAATTCGAGGCTTCTGCGTCGATGCAGCTTCGAGCATAGGCGCACAGTTGCCGCCAACGAGTCTGCGATCCGTCGAAATCCAGCGGTGCCGCTTCACCGTTTCCTGGTGATTTGTCTCTAACCGACGGTCCTGCCTGCGATCGCGCTGATCCAGGCGCGTTCGATGCGGCTCCCCGAGAAGTAGTGGCGACCGCCGACTTCTCTCTTCGTCTTGAGGCACGACCGGATGCAGCATGAGTTGAGGATTGGCTGCGAGCTTTCACGCATTTCCTGCACCACACTTTCTTGTTGGATTTCGACCAGTGTGCACGTTCGTCCACATCGAGTTGGCGCCCGCACGAACTGCAATCTCCGCCGTACTTCAGCTTGATTTCGCGCAGGTCGTCAGGGAGTTTCATTGATCGATAATTGAGCCGTTCTGCCGTGCCGCCCCGTTGCGAGGTCGCCCAAACGACTGCAAGGTGCCTGACCTGGAGACGATTGAGGCAGAATTGGCCAGCTCGCCGGAGAGTGGGATGATGTTGCCAGTGCGAAAGGGGCGATCATGGCACCCGAATCGATGGTTGGCCACCCTGAACGTGCCATCCGACCGTCTCGCCTGGGGCAGCAATCACCGCGGCTGCCGGAACGAGCTGTTGCCCATTTCCAACTCCACACCATGAGCCAATCTGTCGCTGGGTTAACGTCCTCCGTTCAGGAGCCTGTGTCGTAGCAAAAGGTCACACGGTTCCGACCCAGCCTGAATACCGTTAACATGCTGGCAGGCGATTCTGGCCGGCAAGGCGACTTGCCCCAACCTGGCCGGCAGCGGCCAATCGGTGCCGTTCCGACGCCAAGCCGGTGTACCGCAACACAAAGGGGAATGCTATGAACAAGAAATTATGGACCGCCGCGGCGCTTGCCGCGTCAATGCTGTTCGGCGTTGCGGGATGTTCCCAGGAAACGCCGCCGGCGCCGGCAGAGGCTCCGCCGCCCGCCGACGAGGCCGACTCCGGCGTGGCAGTTGCCGACGCGGTCGAAGCCGAAGACACGGCCGGAACCGGCGCACCGCGCTACGAAGTCGATGCGTCCTGGCCCGGCGAACTGCCGGAGAACTGGATACTTGGCCAGGTTGCGGGCATCGCGGTCGATTCGAGCGATCACGTCTGGCTCGTGCATCGGCCGAGAACGATCACGGCGCACGAAGCCGCCGCCGTCCAGAACCCGCCGACAGCCGATTGCTGCACGCCGGCGCCGTCGGTTGTGGAGTTCGATGCCGACGGCCAGTTCGTGCAGGCCTGGGGCGGTCCGACCTGGGACCAGGCGTCCGGCGCCTGGATCGACTCCGAGGACGACTGGCCGTTCAACGAACACGGCATCTTCGTCGACGCCGAGGACAACGTCTGGCTCGCCGGGAACGGCGACACGGACCACATCGTTCTGAAGATGAGCCGCGACGGTGAGCGCTTGCTGACGATCGGCCGGGTCGGCGAGAACGGCGGCAGCAACGACACCGAGCGCCTCGGGCGGCCTGCCGATGTCTACACCGATGTCGACGCGCGCGAGGTTTACGTCGCGGACGGCTACCTCAACAGGCGCGTCGTCGTGTTCAACATGGATACCGGTGCGTACAAACGCCATTGGGGCGCGTACGGCAATGTGCCGTCCGACGATCCCCTGCCCGCCTACGAGCCCGGAGGCGAGCCGTTGGCAGACTTCAGCGGGCCCGTGCACGGGATCGAACTCACGAGCGACGGTCTGGTGTACGTGGCCGATCGGACGAGCAATCGAATCCAGGTATTCGAGCGCGACGGGACCTTCGTCTCTGAGCATATCGTTGCTCCGTGGACGCTCGACCAGGGCGCGACATGGGACATCGAGCGGGCCGCGTTCGCCGATGAGGACTGGCTCTTCGTCTCCGACGGGCACAACAAGAGGATCTGGATACTCGACCGCGAGTCGATGGAAGTGGTGAATTCCTTCGGCCGCGGCGGCAGGCAGGCCGGCCAGTTCGAGTGGGTGCACAATATCGCTGCGGACTCCCAGGGCAACCTGTACACCTCGGAAGTCAATACCGGCAAACGCGTTCAGAAGTTCCGCCTGGTTGCCGAATAGCAAGCGCAACGCAGCGGCTTTGAGTACTGCTCGCGCCACTGGCGCTCGGTTTCGCAGCGGGACCTGAGCGTCCGGTGGTTCGCGTACGCGAGGCCATGGGCGCGACTTCGCGCTGTTGGATTCCAGCGGCGGGACCGGTAGCCGCGTGGTTCGCGTGCACGTAGCGGCAGGCTGAGACAAGAGACTGAACCGACCATGGCGCGCGCGCTGACGCTGCTCGAGAAACTGTATCTCGCGGCGATCGTCATCGTCGGCATCGGCTGGATCGCCGATATCCCGAGATATGCAGGCGTCTCGCTCATCGCGGCGGAGTGGATCGGGATGCTGCTCGGCATCGGTATTGCCGGCGCCCTGCTCAAGTACCCGTATTTCAAGCGCTTTCGGATCGTCGATGTGCTGCTCGGCTTCGCCGCGCTCGGCTCCTGGCTGTGGATGTCGGTCAACTACAACGACTGGATCATCGACGTCGCAGGTTACACGGCCGAGAAGTTCGTTCCCGGCATCGTCGCGATCGTGCTGCTCATGGAAGCCATGCGCAAATCCGCGGGCCTGCCGATCACCTTGCTCGTGTGGCTGCTCATCGCCTACGGGCTCTTCGGCTACGTGCTGCCGGCACCGGTTCGGGCTGAGGCGCTGCCAGCCCAGGCCTTCGTGATGTACGTCTACGCCGATACGAACGGCATTCCGGGCCTCGTCATGACCGTGGTCGGAACCCTCGTTCTCGCGTTCGTCCTGCTCGGCCGCCTCATGGAGGTCACCGGTGCGACCAGGTTCTTCACCGATCTCGCCCTCTCGGGCATGGGGCACAGGCGCGGCGGTCCGGCCAAGGTCGCCGTCGTCGCCTCGAGCATCTTCGGCTCGATCAACGGCACGGTGATCGGCAACATCATGTCCACCGGGATCGTGACGATCCCGCTCATGAAGAAATCCGGGTTCAAGGCGCGATACGCCGGGGCGATCGAGGCCGTCGCATCGAACGGCGGGCAGATCGCGCCGCCGGTCATGGGCGCGACGGCCTTCCTGATCGCGGAGTTCCTGCAGCTCAGCTACGTCGAGGTCGTCGTGGCCGCGCTTGTGCCGGCGGTGCTTTACTACGTGAGCCTGTTCCTGCAGGTCGATGCGATCGCGGCGCGCTACGCGCTGCACGGCATGGACAAGCGCGATCTGCCCAACGCAGGCGCGCTGTTCAGGACGGGCTGGGCGTTCCTGCTGCCGCTGATCGTGCTGATATATCTGCTGTTCGGCCGCGGTTTCGATCCTGCGCTTTCGGCCCTGGCCGCCGTTGCGACGCTGTTCGTGCTGATCACGATCCTCCGGCGGCGCTTCCTGAGGCCGAAGGAGATCGCGGCGATGATCGTTGGCGGCGGCGAGAACATGTTGCCCCTGCTGATGATCGCCGGCGGAGCGGGCGTCGTGATCGGCGTCATGAACATCACCGGGCTCGGCTTCTCGCTTTCGATCATGCTGAGCCAGATCGGCCAGAATGCCGGCATTTTCGCGATGCTGCTCCTGACCGCGGCCCTCTCGATCGTGCTCGGCATGGGCATGCCGACGACGGCAATCTATGTAGTGCTTTCGGTGGTGCTCGCGCCCGCGATCGTAGAAATGGGCGTTGCACCGATGGCGGCGCACCTGTTCATCTTCTACTTCGGGTTGTTGTCATTTCTCACGCCGCCGGTCGCGATCGCGAGTTTCGTCGCTGCGAACCTCGCTCAAAGCGGCATGTGGAGGACATCGTTCGAGGGCGTGAAGCTCGCGGCCATCGCCTATCTGTTGCCGTTTCTGTGGTGCTTCAACCCGGCGTTGATCCTGGACGGTACCCCGCTGGAGATCGTCTATGCCATCGGGACGGCGCTCATTGGAGCGTTGATGATTGCCCGGGGCATGCAATGGGTGCGGCTTGGGGATTTCCGGGTACTCGTGCTCGGATTCGCACTGTTTGGTGCCGCTATCGCCGTCGGCGGCAGCACGATCTGGTTTGGATCCGATTCTGCGATCAACATTCTCGCCGGACTGCTCGGGACGGTGCTGTTGCTCGTCGTACGCACGGGAGTCGTCGAGTGGCTTGGGACAACGGTCTCTGACGATTCGTCTCGCTAGTAGCGGTGCGGGAAGTCTTGTGGGCGCGGCCCGTCCGGCGCGCGCTCAGGCGACTCCGAACGCCGGCCAGAACGTCGCAAGCACGTAGCCCGCGCCGACCAGCGTGATCAGGATCAGCGGCATCAGCCACAGGCCGCGCGAGAACATCATCTTGAGGTTGACGCCGTAGCCCGCGGCGAGCGCCGGGCCGCCCGACGAGGAGGGCAGCATGATGCCGTAATTGCCGGCCGCCGCGACGATGTAGACGAAGGGCACCGGGTTCATTTCGAGACTCTGAAACGTGGTGATCGTGATCGGCACGATGATCGCAACGGCCGCGGTGTTGTTCGTGATCTGCGTCATGAGGACCGTCAGGAAGGCAAACACGGCGACCGCGACGAACCCGCCGCCGCCCGCGAGCGGAATGAGCTGATCGGCGAGGAACCGCGCGGTGCCGGTTTCGCTGAGGATCATGCCGAGCGCGGAGCCCCCCGCGAACAGATAGATCAGGCCCCAGACCATGTGCCGCTGGGCGTATTGCCAGTCGAGGAGCGCTTCGCCCTTGTGGCGGACCGCGAAGCTCAGGATCCCGAATACGAGGAAGGCGAACGCCGGCGTAAGCCCCGGCAGGATGTCCGCATAGAGCTGACGCGTAAACGCGAGCAGCGTCGCTGCAGCGAAAAAGCCGAGTCCCCACTTCTCCGGCGTGCTCATCCTGCCGAGCGACTCGAGTTCGCCGGCAAACCACTCGCGCGTGCCTTCGACGTGCTCCATCTCGGGCTTGAGCGCAAAGCGCATGAAGACGAAGGTCACAATCGTGATCAACGCCGTCAACGGCAACAGCCGCACCGCCCAGGTCGAGAACAGGAACTCGTCGTCGATGAGTTGCTGCTCGATGAACTGCACGCTGAGCAGATTCGGCGCACCGCCCATCGGCGTCCCGGAGCCGCCGACAGCCGTTCCCCAGGCGACGGCGATGAGCAGCGCCGACCCGAACGCGCTCTTGCCGACATCCTCGATGCCGATGAAGCGCAACATCGCGAGCACGATCGGCATCATGGTCGCGGCGATGACGGTGTTCGGCAGGAAGGTGCTCAGGATCGCGGCAATCGCGAACCACGCGAGGATGTGCTGGCGCGTGCTCGTGCCGATGCCCATGAGCGACACGAGTGCGATGCGGCGGTCCAGTCCCCAGCGCGACCACAGTGACGCGAGCATGTTGGCGCCGAGCAGCAGAATGACGAGTTGCTGGGCGTAGGCTGGCAGTACCGTGCTTACGGGCAGGAAATCAAATACCGCGAGCACCACGAGCGGCAGGAAGCCTGTGACGGCGAGGTGCACGGGCTGGAAGATCCACCACCAGGACATCCAGATCAGGAGCCCGATGCTGCCACGCACCGGGTACGGCACGCCGGGCAGGGGAAGCGCAACGAGCAGCAGGAAGGCGGCCGGTCCACCCACCAGGTGGTAAAGCCGGGAGCCTCGGGCTGAAGTCATGTTGCGAGCGCTCGCCAACGCGCCGGGAATCGGGGCGGCTGACGAAAGGCTGTCGATCCGCCGGCCGATCGCGGCGACCGTCGTCGCCGGCGCGTCAGGAGTCGGAGTTGCCGACGCCAAGGTCGTAAATGCGGTACGGCCGTCATGTTGCGAGTGCCCCCTGATGCGTACGGGCCGGTCGTTGCCGACGATACCGCCGATAGCCGCGCGCCGTCGTCACTTCCCGAGCGCCGCCTGCCAGGCGTCGGCGTACTTGTAGCCGCTGCCCGTGTTGAAAAGCACCACTGTCTCGTCGGCGCCGACCCGGCCCCGAGCCGCAAGTTTCTGTATTGCGACGAGGCCCGCGCCGCCTTCAGGCGCAGCGAAAATACCTTCAAGGTGAGCCATGTCGCGGCAGGCTGCCATGAGTTCGGCGTCGCTGGCCGCGACGGCTTCGCCTCCGCTCGCATAGATTCCATCGAGAATCAGAAAGTCGCCGAGCGCCTTGGGCACGCGCAGGCCCGACGCTACCGTTTCGGCATCCGCGAAGAATTCCGATTCAGCCGCGCCCTGCTCGAAGGCCCGGACGATCGGAGCGCAGCCCTGAGCCTGTGCGGAGATCATCCTCGGGCGTGCGGCGCCGACGAGGCCCATGGCGCCGAGTTCCTCGAAAGCCTTCCACATGCCGATCAGACCGACGCCGCCGCCGGTCGGGTAGACGATCACGTCGGGCAGCGCACCGCCGAGTTCCTCCCAGAGTTCGTAGCCCATCGTCTTCTTGCCTTCGATGCGATACGGCTCCTTGAGGGTCGACACCTCGAACCAGCCTTCGTCGGCCGCACGCTCCGCGATGTAGCGGCCGCAATCGGAGATCAGGCCGTCGAGCATGCGCACGTCCGCGCCGAAGGCGCGCGATTCGATGACGTTGGCGACGGGTGTGTCGGAGGGCATGGCGATGACGCAGCCGATGCCCGCCGTGGCCGCATAGGCAGCGGCCGCGCCGCCGGCATTGCCGGCCGTCGGCAGCGCGATGGCAGGCGCACCGAGGGCCTTTGCCATGGTTACGGCCGCCGAGAGTCCGCGCGCCTTGAACGATCCCGTCGGGTTCAGCCCCTCGTCCTTGATGAAGAGCCGCTCGAGGCCGAGCCGCTCGCCGAGACGGTGGGCGTGGATCAGTGGCGTCATGCCCTCGCCGAGCGTCACTGGCCGCGTGCGGTCTCGCGGTTTCTTGCCTTCGTTGCGCGTCGCACGCGCCGCATGGGGCAATACCTCCGCGTAGCGCCACATCGACCGCGAGCGCGTCTTGAGCTCGTCGAGAGTCAGCGTCTCGCGGGCAAGATCGAGATCGTAGCGGGCGAGCAGCGGAGACTGGCAGGTCGGGCAGAGGTTTCGCGCCGGTGCGGGCGAGAGCCGCTCGGCGCAGCCCGGACGCGAGCATTCGAGGTGGGAGAGGGTCGAGCGCATCGGATGGCAGTTTAATCCGTATGCGACACCGAGTGCGCCTTGTTGCTGGTTTTCCGGTACGGGAAGGCAACGGGAGAAGGGAGACAACACCGCTTTCCCGCCAACAGGTCCGCCGGGGCGGAAAGCGGGCAGAGGACGCTCAGCGCATCAGAAAGTCCATTTGACGCCGACGCGCAGCGTTCGCGGTTCCTGGGCGCGGCTCATGCGGCAATTGACGAAGCTGCAGTCGATGTCTTCGGACGTGAGCCCTGCGGGATCGAGGCGGGCGACGTACGCCTCGTACCAGTAGACGATGTCCTTGCCATCGGCATCGACGAGGTTGATCAGGTCCGCGTAGTACGTGAGATTGCCCAGGGTATACGAGCCGCGCAGGCTGATCGTTGTCTCGGAGCTTGCGCGTACGGAATTGTCGGGGACGAGCGCGTAGGGCCCGAGGTAGCGCACGCGCAGACTCGCTTCCCAGTTGTCCTTCGTTGCAGCCAGACCGATCTGTCCGGCGTGCTCGACCGAGCCCTCGATGTGCCAGCCGTCCGGGTTGTCCACGTAGTGAGCGTTGCTGCCCGTATAGACGGCATCGATGCCGAGCCAGTCGAGCGGCCGCCAGAACAGGGTGAGTTCGTAGCCGTCGCGCTCCGACGCGCCCCTGGGTTCGACGGAGTTCGAATCGCCGACGAAGATCAGCTCGCTGTCGAGATTGAGCCACCAGTACGCGGAAGTGATCCTGACGTCGCCGAACTCGAACCGGGCGCCGGCTTCGTGGCCGGTTCCCGGAGCGAGGCCGGGCAGCGGGTCGTCGCGATTGACGACGCCGCGGGCATCGTTGGAATGAAAGCCGCGGCCCCAGTTTCCGTATAGCTCGATGTTGTCGCTCAGAGCGTAGGCCAGACCGAATTTCGGCGACACGCGGCTGTCGGTCTCGCTGCCGGCAAAGCTCCCGGCCCTGTTTGCGGTCACGTCAAACGCGTAATAGTCGGCGCGGGCGCCCGCGAGCAGCCTGAATCTGTCATATGGGGACCAGCTCGCTTCGGCATAAAAGCCGACCGAACCTTCCTCGATTTTGTTTTTAGCGATATCTCCTCGACGCCGACCGGGCCGATGTCGTCGTAGCGGAACTCGCCGCCGATGGTCAATTCGAAGCGCTCCGTTGCAAATGCCGTTCGGTCGTAGCGGCCACCGGCGGTCCAGCGCTTGTCGAACTGGTTGATCTGCAGGTCATAGGTCGGGTTCGATTGCATGTACCAGTCGTAGTACTGCAGGTAGGCCGAAGCATCCCAGTCGCTACCGGCGAGCTGCAAGCCGCCGATCCAGCGCGAGGTATTTCCGCCGGCGGTCGGGTCCAGCGAGCAGAACGCGTTGGCGCAGACGCTCGTGCCGATCGCCCGTTCGGGAATCTGTTCGGTCGGGTGCCAGTCGCCCTCGTATCCGGACAACGTGAATGACAGGTCGCCGAAATTCATCTGGCGCAGGTATTTGGCCCACACGGACGTGTGCTCGAGACCCTCGGGACGCTCCCAGGGTCCGTCATAGGTCTTGAATTCTCCGAGCGCGGTCAGCGTGCCGTCACCGAGTTCGGTCGTGCCGCCAGCCGCGAGTCGGCCCCAGCCGCGGTGGCCCGATTCGAGCGCCACGAACGACGCATCGAGCCGGTCGATCGTCGTGATGAACGATGCGGCGGCCATCGCGAAATCGCCGACATCCGCGCGATACGTGCCCTTGCGGTAGTCGAGGCGGTCCACGATCTCCGGAAGCAGTCCGTTGATGTCGAGGTAGCCCTGCCCATGGCCATGCGAGCGGAAATTCCAGGGAACACCGTCAACGTAGGTCGTGAAGTCGGTCCCGTGGTCGAGGTTGAACCCACGCAGGAAGTATTGGTTCGCCTTGCCGCTGCCGGAGTGTTGCACGGCGACCATACCGGGCACGGCTTCGAGCAGGTCGGCCGTACGCAGCATCGGTTTGACGAGCAGGTCCGCGCCGCCGACGGATCCTTCGCTCGCGGCTTCGGCCGTTCCGAGCAGGGCAATGCCGCGGCCGAAGACGATGACTTCCTCGAGCGGGCCGACGGAGGGTTCGACAGCGGCTGTGCGTTCTTGCGCGGTCGGGCCGTCCTCGCTTTCCTGGGCGAGCGTGACTGGCGCGGCGAGACACAATGCCGACAGGGGCAAAAAAACCGTGCTCGCCAGATTGTGCTTGCCGGCGGTGCGCTTGCCGGCAGGTCGCGCGTCCAAAAGAGCCTTCCTTCGTGTCGTCGAAATTGGCTGCAATGCGAGGGGCGGTGAGAAAGGCAGCCGCGAGGGGGCGAGTATCGGGGCTTGTAAGCCGGGTTTCAGGTTATTAACGGTTATTTACGGTTAATCGGGGTGGGCAGCGCGTTCGAGCGCGCATCGGCAAGGATCCCGCGACGCCCAGGGAACCCTGTCGGCAGTCGCCGGCGCGGCTTGTGCCACCGCTCAGCCGTAACCCGCCCCGACTCGGGTTCCTCGCAGCTTGCCTGGTCCATGGCGCAAAAGGCATCATCACCGGCCGAAGCGACATCTCCCGATCCTCCACGAGGCGCTCATTTCGCCGTGTTCTGCGCCCGACAGATTCCGTTTGCCGTTACCGACCGCTGCAGCGCCGAGATCCCGCGATGAGACGGGACGCCGGTGAAATTCGACTGTCTGCCCACGATCTCATGCGGTTCACGGCCTGTCCGCACGCTACACGCCTCGACATGGCGTGGGTCGAAGGCGATGATGAGCTTGTGCCGGTCGAGGACAGCGAACTCAATGTCCTGCTTCAGCAGCACGGCCTTCGACATGAGGCCGACTACCTGTCGAGACTCGAGGCCGAGGGCAGGCAGGTCGTCAGGATCGAGACGGAAAACGCAAGCTTCGATGAGGCCGTTGAAGCGACGCGAGAAGCCCTGCATGCGGGGCCTGACATCATTTTTCAGGGTGCGCTTCAGGGCGGCATGTGGGGTGGTTACGCGGATTTCCTCGAGCGCGTCGCGGAGCCGTCCCGGCTCGGGGCGTTCTCGTACGAGGTCGCCGATACCAAACTCAAGCACAATCCCGTACCCGGCCACCTGCTTCAGTTGGTCCTGTACTCGGACCTCGTGGCCGAGGTTCAGGGACGGGCGCCCGAGCGCGCGTATGTCGAACTTGGTACCGGCGAACGCGCCGGCTTCAGGCTTTCACAGTATTCCGACTATGCGCGCCTGGCGCGCGACCGGCTCCAGGCGTTTGTGCGGGACCCCGAAGAGACTCGCCCGGTCCCCTGTTCGCACTGCGGCTTTTGCCGCTGGCGCGAGCGATGTACATCGGAATGGCAGGCGAAGGACAGCATTTTTCTGCTTGCGGGCAGCAACGCAAGCCAGGTCGCCAAACTCGAGGCCGCGGGTGTCCACAGCATCGAAGCGCTTGCTAGGCACACGGCCGACGTGCCCGGACTCGCCGATGCGACGATCCGCAAGCTCAGGCAGCAGGCACGGCTGCAACACGCCCGCAAGTCGGGTGGACCCAGCTTCGAGCTGCGTCCCTTCTCGCGGGGCAAGGGCTTCGACCTGATGCCGCGACCGGATGACGGCGATCTTTTCTACGACCTCGAAAACGACCCGTTCCGGACGGAAGGCGACGCGGTCGGTCTGGCGTTCCTGCACGGCCTCTGGGACGGGCGGGAGTTCGCGGCATTCTGGGCGCACAATGCCGAAGAGGAGCGCGAAGTGCTCGGCACGCTGTTCCGCCGTGTGCACGCGCACTTCAATCGAAATCCAGTGGCGCACATCTACCATTACGGTGCCGGCGAAGTCGCGACACTGCGCCGACTTGCCGCGCGTCACAGCGTCGGCGAGACCACGCTGGACTGTTGGTTGCGCGAACGGCGCTTCGTCGACCTTGCGGCGGTCGTGCAGAGCGGTATGGTTGTGTCCGAACCGTCCTACGCGCTCGCCGACATGCAAACGTTCTACCGGCCGGGCGCCAAGTCTGTCGCTGGCGCCGTTCTGCCTGCCTATGAAGCCTGGCGCGAAACCGGCGACGAGTCGATCTTCGCCGGCATCGAGGCGTCCGTTCGACACGACTGCCGATCCATCGAGAATCTGCGGGACTGGCTGCTCGGCGTCCGCCCGGATCGACCGTGGCTCGAAATGGGTCAGGGCAAGACCAACGCGTACTGGCGAGACAAGTCTTCGAACAAGTCCGTGGTGGACCGCCTGGACAACGCGGATCTGTCGAGAGATCGCAAGCGCACGCTCTACAACCTCGCCGTCTACCATTGGCGCGAAAGCAAGCCCAAAGCCTGGTCGGTCTTCGACTCCACGGTCAAGGACTTCGACGATCTGTGTGACGACCTCGAATGTCTGGCCGGACTCGTCGCAATCGCTGCGCCCGCGTCCGCCCGGGACACCGATGTCTGCGTCTATCGGTATCCGCCGCAGGAAACTAAATTGCGCGAGGGCAGAAGCGCACGGTTCGAGAGCGACGGCAGCCTGGGGTCCGTCAGGATAGCCTGGCTGGACCGAAGCCGGCGCGAGATCGGCCTGAAGGCGGACTGGAACTCGCCCGTCGAACTTCCCCCGCGTCTCGACCTGCTGCCGGACTTCGCCCTGGACACGCAGGGCATACCCGGCGCCATCCGCAAGGTTGTGACCGACCAGTGCGGACCGCGGCTCAATCTCGCGGCCGACGACCTTCTCGCTCGCAGCGGGCCGCGGTTCCGCGGTCCGTCGCCGCTCCCGCTCGACCGCGACTCAGCGACGCTCGACGGCCTGATCGCGGCCGTGCGCGCGCTCGACCGGTCCGTGCTGCCGGTGCAGGGTCCGCCCGGCACGGGCAAGACGTTCGCGACCGTACGCGCGATCCTCGCGCTGGTCAGCGACGGCAAGCGAATTGCGGTGACCTCGAACAGTCACGAGGCGATCCGCAACGTGCTCATGGGATGCGCTCGCGCGCTCGCCGTGGACGATGCCGATCTGCGCGTCGGCGGCGTGCGGATCGTCCACAAGGTGTCCCGCGGGGCCGGCTTGCCCGCCGATGTCCGCAAGGCCATCGCCTGCGTGACGAGCAACCATGACCGCTCGATTCGCACGGGCGATATCGTCGGCGGGACGGCGTGGCTCTTTTCCAGGGAAGAGCACCATGGCGGCTTCGATTATCTGTTTGTCGACGAGGCCGGCCAGGTCTCGCTGGCCAATCTGCTGGCCATGTCGAATGCGGCGGACAACCTCGTCCTCATCGGCGATTCACGGCAACTGCCGCAGGTGGTGCAGGGCACGCACCCGTGGCCGGCGAACCTGTCCTGCCTCGACTGGGTGCTCGGCGAGGGACGCAACGTCGATTCGGAGCGCGGCGTCTTTCTGCCGGAAACCTGGAGAATGCACCCGGATCTGTGCGCCTACATTTCGTCGCAGTTCTACGAGGAGCGGCTGGAAAGCCACCCGTCGACCGCGCTGCAGGCCGTTGCGGCTTCCGGACTGCCATCGTCCGGCGCCTGGCGAATTCCGGTCGCCCATGAGGGACGCGCTCAGGTCTGTCCCGAAGAACTCGAAGCGATCCGCAGTGCCATCGAGCGTCTTCTCGCGGGAACCTGGACGGATCGCAACGGGCGCCGCCGCCGGCTGGACAGCGGCGACATCATTGTGGTCGCGCCATACAACGCCCAGGTCAACTTGCTTGCCGAAGCCCTGGGCGGCATCCGGGTAGGTACCGTCGACAAGTTCCAGGGGCAGGAAGCCCCAGTGTCGCTCGTATCGATGACCGCATCGTCCTCCGAAGAGACTTCCGTCGGACTCGATTTCCTGTTGTCCCGCGAGCGTCTCAACGTCGCCGTGAGCCGGGGCAAGTGCCTGAGCCTGCTCTTCGCGTCGCCGCGCCTGTTGCATGCGCGTTGCTCTACCGTCGACCAGATGCGTCTGGTCAATGCGCTTTGCGCATTGCCGGACGCAAGTCGGTTGCCGTCGGGTTCGGCGTCGAGCCGTTGAGTGGCGGACGCCAGGCAGTCGCTTTTTCCGGGACTGAGCGGTACTTAATTCGACGCGCAAAGTTTAAACTTTCGCCGCAGTTGCCCGAGCGTATTCAGCGAGTCGCCTACCGGCGGAGTCCCATTCACGGTTTCCACCGATACACGCAACCGCGATCGCGCGGGGCACGGCATTACGTTCAGCACGCGAGGACAAGCAATGAATGTCTATGAGGTTGTTCAGGGAAGCAGGAGCATCGACGGGCTGCGGCGCAGCCAACGGGCCGAGCCAGAGCCCGGACCATCCGAAGTGCTCATCCGCGTCCGGGCTGCTTCGCTGAATTTCCGGGATATCGCAATTGTCCGGGGCAAGTACATCGGCGGACCGCTGACGCGCAACACGATTCCGCTGTCCGACGGCGCAGGTGAGGTTGTGGGGGTCGGCGCGGACGTGCAGGACTTCGCGGTCGGCGACCGCGTCGTTGCGACGTTCGCGCAAGGTAGCCCCTTCGCGACGCTGGGTTCGCCGCTCGACGGCATGCTGGCCGAGTATCGGAATCTGGACGCGAGCGGCGTACTGCCTATCCCTGCGGATCTGTCGTTCGAGGAAGCGGCGACGCTGCCCTGCGCCGGAGTGACGGCCTGGAACGCGCTGACCGAGGGCAAGACGGTCCGCCCCGGAGACAGCGTGCTGACGCTCGGAACGGGGGGCGTATCGCTGTTCGCGCTGCAGCTCGCCAAGATGGCCGGCGCACGCGTCATCATCACCTCGTCGAGCGACGAAAAGCTTGAGCGGGCGCGGGCGCTCGGTGCCGACGAGACGATCAACTACAAGCGCGAGCCGAACTGGGAACGCGCCGTGCTCGAACTCAGCGGCGGCCAGGGCGCCGACCACGTCGTTGAGCTCGGCGGCGCCGGCACGCTGCCGCACTCGTACCGGGCCGTCGGACCGCGCGGCGAGATCTCGCTGATCGGTGTGCTGACGCTGCCCGACGGCGACCTGAGCCCGCACGCCATGATGTTCAAGGGCGCCACGCTGCGCGGCATCTTCGTCGGCGACAAGGCGCTCTTCAAGGGACTCAACAGGGCCATTGAGGTCAATGGGCTCAAGCCCGTGATCGACACCGTCTTCGAGTTCGACGATGCGGTCGAGGCGTACGGCTACCTGCGCTCAGCCAAGCACTTCGGCAAGGTCGTGATACGAATCTGACGCTCCGGAAGGGGGCAGCCCGCGGCGATTCCGAACCGCGCTTCAGGCGCCGGGCACGAGCGAATAGCTCGGGTCGGCGATCAGGCACTCGGCTTCCGGTACGCCGAGTTCCCGGCGCACGATGTTGGTGCCCTGCACGAGCGCGGCCATCTTGTACAGCGCGTGCCGGCGGCTCATGCCCTCGCGTCCCATGCCGCAGTCGGACGAGATGACGAGCCGCTCGGCCGGAATGTGCTTCATGGCGTCGCGAATGTGGTCGGCCACCGCCTCCGGGCGTTCCACCTGCAGCGAGTGATGATCGATGACGCCGATCGTGACCTTCATGTCGGAAATCGTTGCGCCGATCGCTGCGAGGTCCATGCCGCCGGAACTCACCGATTCGAAGGTGATCACGTCGGCGTCGACGCGGTTCAGGATCTCGAGCGCGGGCTTGTAGGTTTGCACCTCGGCGAACATGCGCTGTTGCGACGGATTCCCCCAGCAGGTATGGCACCAGACTTCGGTCTTGTCCCTGAGCCCGCGCACGGTGTTGTTGAACACGTCCAGCATGTACTCGGGGTTGATGACGGCGTCGACGATGCCGCGCGCCGCGAGCAGGTGGACCTGCGGTTCCTCCATCTGGATGACCGGGCAACCGGCGTCGGCGAGAGCGTGCAGTTCCTCGTTGAACGCATCGCTGATCGCCCAGATGCGTTCGCGGATGTCCTTGTAGTGGAAGTCCTGGACCGCGAAAGCGACAAGTTCGGGCGTCACGGTCCCGAATTTGACGGGCTTGTGCGTCATGCGCTGGGCCGCCTTCCACATTTCGGCGTATTGCAGGTCGCCGCGGCCTACCGGACCGACGATGCTCGGCATGATGCGCGCTTCGATGTAGTCGTGCAGGATGTGGCCGCGCGGAAAGGCGATGCCGCCGCCGCCCGGCGGGGCAGCCTTCGGTATGCCGTCGAAGCCTGACATGTGAAACGGCGGATAGCTCGTCCAGCTCTGGCCGCCGATGTCGGCGGTGAAGCGCACGTCCCCGTCGCTGAAGATATCGAGCCCGGCGATCGATTGCTGGTTCAGGTAGACGGCAAGCGCGTCCTCGTACTGCTCGCGAAAACGCGTCTCGACCATCGCGGCGAGAAAGGTCTTCTGGCCGAGGTTTTCCGTGTACCAGCTCGGCCGAGGTAGCGAGCCCGTGATCGTCGTGGGTAGAATCGTGTCCGCCGTTGCTCCCAGCATCGTTTGGCTACTCCCTGAAGTGAATGGTCAACGAAGCTGCGTATTCTAAGGAGATTTGCATGGATTTGGGTCATGGACTGGGTCTTTTGACCTATTCGACGCTCGTGCATCCGGGCGATACCTGGCCGGAGATGTGGGACAGCCTCACGACCTATGTGCCTCAGGTCAAACAGCGCGTGTCGCCGAACGACCCGTTCGGCGTATCGTTGCGCATCTCGGCCGCGTCGGCCGCGACGTTGACCGGCGACGCTGCCGAGCGCGAACGGCTCAAGGCGTTTCTCGCCGACAACGACATGTATCTGTACACGGTCAACGCGTTTCCCTACGGGCCGTTCAAGAACACAATGGTCAAGGAACAGGTCTACGAACCCGACTGGCGCAGCGACGAGCGCGCGGTGTACACGATGCAGGTCGCCGACATCCTCGCGGAGGTCGCCGCGCCCGGCATCGAGCCGACGATCCAGAGCCCGCCGCTCGGCTTCAAGCCTCGGGTCACCGGCCCGGACGTCGTCGCGGCCTTCACGCGCCAGGTGATCCGCGTGGTCGCCCATCTGGTCAAGCTCAAGGAACGCACAGGGCGGACCGTGCGCCTGGCGCTCGAGCCGGAACCGGCCTGCTTCCTCGAGACGACGGACGAGGCCCTCGACTATTTCACGAATCATCTTTATGCGGCCGATGCGCAAGCCTCGCTCGCCAGGCAGACGGGGTTGTCTGACGCACAAGCAGCCGCGGCGCTGCGCAACCATCTCGGCATGGTCTACGACATCTGCCACCAGGCCGTCGAATACGAAGACATCGGCACTTCGCTCGGGCGTCTCGCCGACGCCGGCATCCCGGTCTTCAAGCTGCAGGAAGCGGCCGCCGTGCGCGTGCCGGAGGTCACTCAGGCCACGGTCGACGCGTTGCGCCGTTTCGCCGACACGGTCTACCTGACCCAGACGGTCGAGCGCAGGAACGGCGAGCTTACGCACTATCTCAATCTCGAGGACGCGTTCGACGCCTGGGAGCGGGACCCGGGTCCGCGCGAGTGGCGCACGCATTTCCACGTGCCCGTGTTTCTCGACGATCTCGGCGATTTCCGGACCACGCGCTTCGCCATCGAGGATGCGCTTGCGTTTCACAAACAATACAAGCTGTCGCCGCATCTCGAAATCGAGACCTACACTTGGGACGTGTTGCCCGATCACCTGAAAACCGGCGACATCGTCGACTACGTCACGCTCGAGATCGAGTGGGTGCGCGAGCAGTTGGGCGTCTGAGCGACAAGGATCAAGGAACCGGGCGTCGAGCGCATGCGGGCGACGGTCAACCCCGTTCAGGCGGGATGCATCGCCGCTTGAATGCGGTGGAACTTTTTCTGCGGGGAGTTGGGTAGGCTGCCACCTTCTCATCCCGGCAGCGACGGATCACAACCTGGGAGAACGACATCATGGACGTTGGCTTCATTGGACTCGGCCGCATGGGCCAGGCGATCGCCGGACGGCTGCTCGATGCCGGTCACGAGATGACCGTCTACAACCGAACGCGCTCCAAGGCGGACGACCTTCAGGCGCGCGGCGCGACGGTGGCTGAAAGCGTTGCCGAGGCTTCGGCCGGGCGCGAAGTCGTCTTCACGATGCTGACCGACGACAAGGCGCTCGACGCGGTCGTCGGCGGCGGACTGCTCGAGAAGCTGCCGCAAGGCTCGATCCATGTTCCGATGGGGACGCACAGCGTCACGGCCCTCACAGAGCTCGCCACGACGCACGAGGGCGCCGGACAAGTGCTCGTCGCCGCGCCCGTGCTCGGGCGCCCCGACGCCGCGGCCGCAGGCCAGCTCGGCGTCGTGCCTGCCGGTCCCGCGGACGCGATCGAGAAGCTCTCGCCGCTCTTCGACGTTGTCGGCAGGCGCACCTTCGTGGCCGGCACGAATCCCGCCGGCGCGGCGGCGGTCAAGCTCGCCAACAACATGGTGCTCGGCTGCGCGATCGAAGCCATGGCCGAAGGCTTCGCCTTGACGCGAAAGTTCGACGTGGCGCCGGCCGTCTTCAACGAAGTGCTGACCGACGGACTCTTCGCCGCGCCGGCCTACAAGGTCTACGGCGGGATCATCTCGAACGAAGCCTACGATCAGGCGGGCTTTACGACGCTGCTGGGTCTGAAGGATTCCAATCTCATCCTCGCTGCGGGAAACGCCGCGAGCGTCCCCCTGCCGAGCTGCAACGTCTACCGGGATCGCCTGCTCGGCGCCGTGGCGCATGGCGACGGCGACCGCGACTGGGCCGTCATGGCGCGCGTGCAGGCGCGAGCGAGCGGGTTGGAATAGCGCGTTCTCCAGGAATCCGCCGAGCGACGCGTTCCTGAGAGGCGACTGGTTTTTTCTACACAAACATCCCTTAACGGAGTGGCCAACGACCCCGTTGCGCGTTACCGAGGTTCTCGAAATGGATCGGTGCGCCGCGTGCGATGTCATGGGGGAGTCGAAGACGCCGATGAATCGACGCAAGCAGGAGCCTGCGCAACTGTTTCGGGGCCTGTAGTATTCAGAGGTTTTTGGGGTATTCGATCGATATCCGGCCGTTGCGAACACCGTTCGCGGCGCTCAGGGGAGAAAGGTACAGATAGATGATCAATGCGGGAATTGTGGGCCTCGGATGGTGGGGCAAGACGCTGGTTGAAGCCGTGTCCGGGTCAAGCGAAACGATCCGTTTCGTCGCGGGGGCGACCCGTACCGTCAACGACGATGTCCGGAGCTTTGCGGGCGAGCACGGGTTCGCGCTCAGGGAGAGCTACGAAGACCTGCTGGCGGACCCGAACGTCGATGCCATCGTGCTCGCGACGCCGCACTCGATGCACGTCGACCAGGTCGTGGCCGCTGCCGCGCACGGCAAGCACATCTTCTGCGAAAAGCCCTTCGCGCTCTCGCGGTCCGGCGCCGAGCAGGCGGTCGAGGCCACCGATCGCGCGGGCGTCACGCTCGGGCTCGGCTACAACCGCCGCTGGCATCCGGAAATGATCTCTCTGCGCGAGCGCATCGCCTCGGGCGATCTTGGCGTTGTCCTGCACGTCGAGGCGACGATGACGTTTCCAAACGCGCTCTACCTCAAGCCCGAGGCGTGGCGCGCGAACCGCAAGGAAACCCCGTGCGGGGGTCTCACGCCAATGGGCGTGCATGCCGTCGACGGCATGATCGACCTGTGCGGCGAGGTCGAAGAGGTCTACTGCCAGAGCTTTCGCCGCGTGGTCGAGGTCGATGCCGACGACACGACGTCGATCCTGTTCCGCATGAAAGCCGGCATGTCCGGTTATCTCGGCACGATGACGGCGACCGGCGGCGGCTTCAGCTTCCAGGTCTACGGATCGAAGGGCTTCGTGCGGCTCGAAGGCATGACGCACGTCGCGGGCGCACCGTCGGAGGAGCGACGCACGCGGCTCTTCGGGAACTGCATCTTCAAGCCGGCCAAGGGTCCTGCCGAAACCTGGCAGGCCGAACGTTGCGATGTCAGCCGCGCGGTGCTTGAAGCGTTCGCGGCCGCTGCCGAAGGCAGGGAGCCGTACCTGATCTCGACCGACGAGATGATCCATGGCGCAGCGGTGACCGAGGCCATCATCGAGTCGGCGGCTTCGCGGCAGGTTAGCCGTGTGGGCTGAACCCGAACCGCCCATGGTCCCGGGTTCGCGGCTGCCGTTGGTGTACGCTTCCGTGTCCTTCGGCAGGGTGCGTTCGGGATCGATGACCCGTGTTTCACCCAACAGGAACGAAACGGAGTACCAGAAGTGAATGTACCTCTCAGATACGGACTGATCCTCGGCATCCTGGTTACCGTGATCAACCTCGCCATACCGGCGCTCGGTCTGCACACGAGCATTGGCATCTCGGCGATCTTCCTCGTCGTCGTCATAGCCATCAACATCGCTGTCGTGATCATGGCGCTGCGCCAGACTGCGGCGGTAGCGAACTACGGCGGGCAGGTCATCAATGGTCTTGTCCTCGGCGTCGTGGGCGGGGTCGTCGTCTTCGCGGGTTCCTGGCTCACGACCTCCGTCGTCTTTCCGAACTACATGGCGGAGGTCATGGAAGCGACGCGCGAGACGCTTGAATCGTTCGGCATACCGTCCGGAGAAATCGACGCGCAACTCGCCATGGGCAGTTCCGTCGGATCCGCATTCCAGGGCGCGATCGGCACGGTCGTCACGAGCGTCGTGGTGGCGGCGATCACGGCGATCTTCAAGCGCGCGGACAAGGCCTGACCGCTGGCGTCGGCGGCCGCCACCAGGCGGCGTGGCGGCGCAAATCCACCCTGGTCGGGCGGTGGCTCGTGAGTCGGGAGGCGCAGCCTCGATCGCTTTGCGGTTCAATCGTCGAGGCCGCTCGGCGACAGCCGTGGGGTCTACGGGCGCCTGAATGCGCGCGTTGCCTGATTTGGCCTTCGAATGCGCGTGTCCGGCAATCCTCATTTTGGCGTCCGACTTCACTGCCAAGCGCAAGACATTCCACCTTTCCGACTCAATCCGGGCCAGATCGACCGCCGGATCCGCCCCATGCAGGGGCTGACGGGCATTATGAGAATTGCCGGGCCATGTCCGCTTGACTTGGATTTCGCGGTTGTATCTGATAGCCAGGATGATGCCTGTCCGAGCGGTCTGCTCGTCGCTTCGGGGTTCGAGGGAGATTGACGATGATCGAATTACGTCACGCCTGTTTGCCGCTTGCCGTCCTGGTGTGCACCTCTGCAACGGCGCAGGGGGACTTTGAAGCCCAGATTGCCGAGACGGAAGTCACGACGCAACAGGTCGGCGACGGCCTGCACGTGCTATTCGGTGTCGGCGGGGCGATCGCGGCGTCGATCGGCGAGCAGGGCGTGCTGATCGTCGCCGATCAGTTTCCCGGAATGATCCCGAAGATCAGGGCGGCGATTCGTGAACTCGGCGGCGGCGACATCGATTTCGCGATCAACACGCATTGGCATTTCGATCACGCCGACGGCAACCTGGTCCTCGGGCCGGAAGGCACGTGGATCGTGTCGCAGGAGAACTCCCGCGAGCAGCTCACGCGCGACAGCGTCATCAATCTCGTGACGCAGAGCCGCGATCAGGCGGCCTATCCGGCCGACGCGCTGCCATCGATCACCTTCGAGCGGCACATGCGGTTTCACTTCAACGGCGAGCCGATCGACCTGCTGCACTTCGGGCCGGCACATACCGCGGGAGATGCCGCCGTGGTGTTTCGCAATCACAACGTCGTGCACATGGGCGACGTGTTCAACAACGCGGGCTATCCCTTCATCGACGCCGACAACGGCGGCAGTCTCGCCGGCATCATCGCCTTCTGTGAGGGCGTGCTCGAAGAGACCGACGCGGATACGGTCGTCGTGCCGGGACACGGCCCGATCGTCGACACGCAGGCGCTGCAGGACTATGTCGCGATGCTGAGCACGATCCACGATCGCATCGAGGCGATGATTTCGGACGGAGCGTCGCTGGAGCAGGTGGTCGCGGCCGGGATTACGGCCGAGTGGGACGAGCTACGCGGCGATCCGGCGAACTTCCTGAACCGGTCCTATACGAGCATGACGCGCCCGGGGCCTGCGCCGTAGGAATCCGCGGCTGCAAATCCGCTTTCCTCCGCCCGCACAACCGATCGATTTCGTCAAATACGGCTCGATATTCTCCTCAATCGATCGACCGCAGAGACGGCTACAGCAAGCTTTCGCTTTCACGACTTCGTGCGGCGCAGGCTTGCATGGAAGTACCTTCTTCCCTCAGCGTCAGCGCGCCGTTTGCCAAGGCGAAAACTCCTGCGCGCGGCGGCGCTGGCGAACGGGTCGATCAGGAGGCCGATTTCACGCGCGCAGGAAGTTCGACGGACTCCCCGCGGCCGATCCCGAAATAGCGGATGCCGCGGCTCGCGAGGTGGCCGGGATCGTAAAGATTGCGGCCGTCGAAAATGACCGGGTTGCGCAGCGTGGCCTTTATGAGGTCGAAGTCCGGGCTGTTGAACTCGCGCCACTCCGTCACGATCGCAAGCGCATCGGCGCCTTCGAGCGCGAGTTCCGGCCGCTCGCAGAGCTCGAGGTCGCTGCGATCGGGATAGAGCCGCCGGACTTCGTCCATGGCGACCGGATCGTAGGCGCGTATCGTTGCGCCCGCATCCCAAAGGGCTTCCATGAGTACACGGCTCGAAGCTTCGCGCATGTCGTCGGTGTTCGGCTTGAACGAGAGCCCCCAGAGCGCGATCGTCCTGCCGCGCAATTCGCCGCCGAAGAAGTGGCGAATCTTCTCGAACAACAGGCGCTTCTGACGCTTGTTGACCTGTTCGACGGCCGCGATGAGTTCGAGTCGGTAGCCCTGGGCGGCGGCTGACGCAGTGAGCGCCCTGACGTCCTTCGGGAAGCACGATCCCCCGAAGCCCGCGCCGGGATAGATGAACGCATGGCCGATGCGCGGGTCCGAACCGATCCCGACCCGGACCTGCTCGATGTCGGCGCCGAGAAGTTCCGCGAGATTGGCCATTTCGTTCATGAAGCTGATCTTCGTCGCGAGCATCGCGTTGGCGGCGTACTTCGTCAGTTCCGCGGAGCGAACGTCCATGACCAGCATACGGTCGTGATTCCGATTGAACGGCTGATAGAGCGCCCGCAACAGTTCCGCCGTGCGCGGGTTGTCGGTGCCGACGATGATCCGGGACGGTTTCATGAAATCTTCTACCGCGGCGCCTTCCTTGAGGAATTCCGGGTTCGAGACGACATCGAACTCGCAGGCGATGCCGCGCCGCTCGAGCGCGGCCGCAATCTCGGCATGGACCCGGTCCGCCGTTCCGACCGGGACCGTCGACTTGTCGACGACGATGCGGTAGTCCTCGATGTGCTCGCCGATCGAGCGGGCAACGGCGAGCACGTGTCTGAGATCGGCCGATCCGTCTTCGTCGGGCGGCGTACCGACGGCGATGAACTGGAACAAGCCGTGGGCGACACCCGCGCCGATGTCGGTGCTGAACCGCAGGCGCCCGGCGTCGGACGCATTGCGCACGATCGCGTCGAGCCCTGGTTCGTAGATCGGGATCTCGCCGCGCTTGAGGCGCCCGATCTTTTCCTGGTTCACGTCGACGCACAGCACATGGTTGCCGGCGTCCGCCAGACAGGCGCCCGTGACGAGACCGACGTAGCCGGCGCCGAAGATCGTGACGTGATACATACGTGGCCCGGGTTGGGTGCGATGTGCGCAAGCCTACTACCAACCGGGTCGAATGCGAACCGGGCGGCGTCGCCGTGCGCGGCTGCGCAAGCCAACACGCGATTGCTCGCATCTTTCCCTTGCGTACGCAGCCGATGCTGAGCAAAATGCTCCACATCCGGGACGGGCGATTAGCTCAGCGGGAGAGCGCTGTCTTCACACGGCAGAGGTCACTGGTTCAAGCCCAGTATCGCCCACCATCACTTCAAGTACCCCCGTCATGAGCGTCCGCACGCGCTTCGCGCCGAGCCCAACCGGCCATCTGCACATCGGTAGCGTCCGCACGGCGCTGTACGCCTGGCTGTTTGCTCGACACCACGGCGGCGACTACGTACTCAGGAT
>JAQAJI010000063.1:18786-22235 GCA_028278665.1 Candidatus Rariloculus versatilis | reverse complement strand
AGCAGTGGATGTTGCGCAGGTAGTTCGCGTCCGTTCCTTCGCGGGCCAGGAACTCGAATCCCGGGCCGAGATAGGGATGTATCGCGGCGGCCTCATTGTCCTCTCCGGGCTCCGGCTCATAGCGGTCGCGCCATCGCGCGATGGATTCGTGGATTCCCGCCAGTTCGGGCTGCGCTGAGAGATCGATTCGATAACCGGTTCCCGCGATCACGTGATCGAACTGCCACGGCCCGCCCGGCGCGTTCGCTGCGATTCTGCCGTCGGCGATCCTGACGTCGGCGAATGAGGTTTCGAGATGAATCCGGAAATTGTCGAACAGCATGACGCGCTCGATCGAATCCATTGGAACCGTCGAGACGCCACGCTCGCGGGACACGAAGTTGCGCCAGCGCACGGCATCCGGCAACTCGTAGCTCAGTGCGAGCACGTTGGAATGCCCTCGATCCACCCGCGGCGAACCGGGCGGCCGCGGCGCCGGGTAGCCGACGTAGGGCCGCCGGTTGAAGACGTGCACTTCGGCCGCACCGCTCTCGAGCGCGAACGCCGCCGCGTCGAACGCCGAAGATCCGGCGCCGACGATGGCGATGTTCTTGCCCGCGAAGGTATCGAACGGTATCCGGCCTGCGGTATGCGTCCAGAACTCCGTCGGCAGTGCTCTCAGGAAGCCCGGCACATTGGGTCCGCCGGCGCCGGCATAGCCGTTCGCGAGCACGAGCTTGCGCGTCGTCTCGACACGGCGCTCGCCCTCGGACTCGACGTGCAGGCGCAGGAGATCGCCTTGTGGCTCGATCTCGAGCAGGTTCGTACGGTAGCGGACTTCAATGCCGTTGACCTGCTGGTACCAGTCCAGGTAGTCGGCCCAGGCCAGCGTCGGAATTCGGTCCAGAGCGTCGTAGGCGTCCGGGCCATTGAGCGTCTCGTACCAGGCCTGAAAGCTCAGGATCGGGTTCTCCTGCTCGGGACCTGCGAGCGTCTTCGGCGTACGTAGCTGGTGCATCCGGGCGGTCGTTCGCCAGATTCCCGCCAGACCCGGCTCGGCGCGGTCGATGATCTGGACGCCGCCGACGCCCAGGCGCTTGAGTCCGTACGCGATCGCCATGCCGCTCTGGCCGCCGCCGAGGATAACGACGTTGTGGTCGGCGCCCGACCGGGGCCGCACCCAATCGGCCGGGTCGCGCCCGCCCCAGCGCCGGGCACGCTGGATCTGTGTCGCAAGTCGTTCTTCAGCCGCGGACGGCGCACTGGCCTGCGAGTCCCCGGATGGGATTTGTTGGGCGATCCCGGACCGGGTCCCGAGGCCGCCGACCGTCAACATGGCAGCGCCTCGGAAAAAGCCGCGCCGGTCGATCCGGTCGGGCGCCGCGTGTGGCTCCGGCCGCACTGCTTTTCGATCGCTCACAGACGTCGGCTTGCGTTCATCGTTCATGCCGTACTCCCCTCAACTCGGTTCGTGTTCATCCTGGATGCCCGGCGGCGGCTACTGCAGCTGCCGGTAAACCCTCTCTTCGAAGCCCTGCAACGCCTCGATCGCGGTATCGTCGTAGAAGGGCAGGTACTGCATAAGCAGCACGGCGCCGATGCCGGTGTCCGGAATCGAGGGAGCCTGGGCGTAGCTGTTCGACGCAAGGAATATGACAGCCAGCTTGGCGGTCAAGCCACGAATCCATCCTCTGCGCTTCATCGGTCTCCCCGCTTTCCACCTGCCTGTTCTGGCCTGGTCCGATTCGAGCCTCACCACCTTGATCGCTTCCGTTTCGCAACGGTTGACCGTCCAGACGAACTTCGTCTCACGCGCGGCGTGAGGGCGTGCTCACGAGCAAGCGCATGATGGAGCCTCCCGTTTCGTTTGTATTTTCGTCGGCTGAACCGAAGACGAGCGAGTATATCAGCCGCATGATGCGTCTCTTGAATGCCGGAATGCGACATCGCCGGAACCCCTTTTCCAATCCGCTCGACTACATATGAAATGTAATTTCATGAGGAAAGAAGCCGTGAAAGCGACAAGATATCTCTACGCGCTCGCCGCCGCCGGAACCATCTGGCTGGCCTCCTCCGGCGGTCATGCGCATTCGCTCTCCCACGCCGAGGCCCTTACCGATCTCTGGGTTGACGCCTTCAACAGCCGCGACCGAATTGCATGAGCGGCGCTCTACCGCGAGGACGCGGAACTCGCGCAACACAATGCACCGACGCTGGTAGGCCGCGACCACATCGGGACATTCTGGGCGCGCAATCTCGCCAGAGGCGCTACCAGGACCCTGGCGACGGTCACGAACACGCTCGACGGCACGGACTTTACCCTCGTGCACGGGACCTACCGGGTGATCGACCGCGACGGCAGGCACGCCATCCAAATTGGCGAATTCGCCCAGATCTGGAGGCTCGACGCCGGCGATTGGCGCATTGATCGCGACATCCGGTCCGACGACAGCGAGAAGCACGAATAGTCCGGTCCGCTCCCCCGCCAATGGACTATTCGCCCCCGATCCGGTTCTGCCCGGTCGGGGGACTCCCTGGCCCAAACGCGTTTCTTGCGCGCCGGGCCCGCGCCATGACGTGCGCATTGACGCAGTGTGACCAGCGTCAGCGTTAGCGGGATCTCGGCCTGCGCCGGCGGCCTCCGTACTATAATCGCGCCACAATGGAAGTCGAATCCCTGAGCCAGCACACTTCCCGAAGCTTCAGCAAGGACCTTGCGGGAATTCACAACCTCGTACTGACGATGGGCGGGTTGGTCGAAGAGCAGTTCGACCGGGCCGTCAAGGCGATCGCGGAGGCCGACAGCGAATTGGGCCTCGGCATTGCAGAGTCGGACCGGCACGTGAACGAAATGGAAATGCGCATTGATGAGGAGTGCCGCCGAATCCTTGCAACGCGGGCACCGGCGGCACGGGATTTGCGCCTCATAGTCGCGGCCATGAAGACGATTACGGATCTCGAGAGAATCGGCGACGAGACTGAGAAAATAGGTCAGCTTGCCGCCCGCCTCGCGACGGTGAAGCGTCCGTCCACGAACTTCCGCGAACTTCGAAATCTAACCCACCATGTCAAGGGGATGATTCGTGATGCTCTTGATGCGTTTGCGCGGATGGATGTACAGCAGGCTCTGGAGGTCATGAAGGCGGACGAGATCGTCGACGAAGAGTACGAGGCGATCAGCCGTCAGAGCCTGACATTCATGCTTGAAGACCCGCGCACCATTACCCGGGAAATGGAACTGTGTTGGGCCGCGCGTGCCCTTGAGCGAATCGGCGACCACACCAAGAATATCTGCGAGCATGCCATTTACATGGCTCACGGAACCGACATCCGACACTCCAGCCTGACGAGTGTCGAGTCGGAAATCAGTCTTGCGAGCAGCGCCAGGCAGACCATCCCTTGATGAGATCGCGATAACCGCAGCGATGTGGGCGTCAGGAATGACCTTAATGATTCCTTAACATTCGACT
>JAQAJI010000063.1:0-18603 GCA_028278665.1 Candidatus Rariloculus versatilis | reverse complement strand
CCGCGCTACCGACTTCAGTACGCCGAAGATCGAGTCCACGGGATCCGGCGGCGGATTCAAGCTGTTTTGTTCCGGAGCGGGTGTTCAATACCCGGATATCACCAACTCTTCCAGGCGTGTGCGGCAGTCGGAGATCGACGAGTGTGCCAGGAACGGCATTGCTGAAGTCGTCGAAGTCAAGATCGGTTATGACGGCATCGTACTGGCCAACGTCAATGGTGCACCCACGTACGAACTGACGCGCAGGCAGATCTATCTGGCGCTCGCAAAGGATGTCCCCGATGCCACCGGCAGCAGCCTCGTCCCGAATCCCTACCAGAACTGGGGCGACATCCACGCCGCATTGCCGAACATACGCATCGAGGTGCTCGGTCCGCCACCGACCTCGGGCACACGCGACGCCTTCGTGGAATTGGTCATGCTGGCCGGGTGCGAGGCATTTCCAATGATCGAGACGCTGGCCGACGATGCCCGCGACGCAGCCTGCTTCACGATGCGCGAGGACGGCGCATTTATCGAGGCCGGTGAGAACGACAACCTCATCGTCCAGAAGCTCGAAGCCAACCCCACGGCACTCGGTATTTTCGGATTCAGCTTTCTCGACCAGAACCAGGACAAGGTCCAGGGCTCGCTCATCGATGGAGTCGCACCCGAATTCGACTCGATCGCCGATGGCAGCTACCCCGTGTCGCGCCCGCTTTACAGCTACGTCAAGAAGCTGCATGTCGGAGAAATCCCGGGAATCGAGGAATTTCTGGCGGAACTGACCAGCGAGGCCGCCTGGGGAGAGTTCGGTTACCTGTCCGACCGGGGACTGATCCCGCTACCCGACACCGAGCGCCGGACAGTGCTCGAGGCCGTGCGCAGACTGGACAACGTCAGCCTGGCCTACTGAAACGACACTCCTGCGGTCCGCGCAGTGATACGACGCTAGCAGCCGTCAATGCCCTCCTCTACGGTTCTGATGGCCTTGCTTGCCATGACCGCGGTGGCGTATCTGCTGGGTCGCCGCCGGTCGGTCGCAACCGGCCGGGGTGTAAGGGTCCACTCACTGCCGGGCTACCACGGCAGCTACGTTGCCATCTGGTGCGCGTTGCCGGCGCTCGTGCTCTTTTGTCTGTGGCAACTTGCCGAACCCGGCTTTATCCGCTCGCAGGTGCTTGCCACACTGCCGCAGGCAATGCTCGATCTCCCGGAGGCCGAACTCGGCCTTGTGTATAACGACATCAGGAATCTGGTTGAGGGCAATATCGTCTCCGGCGAACCTACCGACGAGATTCTGGCAGCGGCGTCTCACTATATGTCGCTGCAGCGAATCAGCGATCTGGGCGTCGCGCTGGTGGTTCTTCTCGTCGGGTTGACGGCTCTTGGGTGGGCATTGCGGAGAGTGGAACCCGGGTTTCGCGCCCGCAACAAGGTGGAACTGACCACTCGAATGCTGCTGATGGCAGCTTCCACGGTCGCGATCTTCACCACCATCGGGATTTTTCTCTCCGTCCTGTTCGAAGCTCTGCGCTTCTTTCAGCAGGTTTCTCCGCTTGAGTTTCTGTTCGGACTGAGCTGGAGTCCGCAGACAGCGATACGTCCGGACCAGGTCGGGTCGTCGGGAGCGTTCGGCGCGGTACCGCTCTTCGCAGGAACGCTGTTGATCTCCGGCATCGCCATGTCGGTTGCCGTTCCGGTTGGACTCATGTCGGCGATCTACCTGTCGGAATACGCGAACTCGCGGGTGCGCTCTTTCGCCAAGCCGATGCTCGAGGTGCTCGCGGGCATCCCGACGGTCGTCTACGGATACTTTGCCGCACTGACCGTGGCCCCGCTATTGCGCGGGTTCGGCGAAGGTCTGGGACTCAGTGTTTCTTCCGAGAGCGCACTGGGCGCCGGCCTGGTCATGGGGATCATGATCATCCCGTTTGTGTCCTCCCTTTCCGATGACGTGATTAAAGCGGTTCCGCACGAACTGCGCGACGGCTCCTACGGGCTGGGCGCCACCCGGTCAGAAACGATTCGATTGGTGGTCCTGCCGGCCGCGTTGCCGGGTATCGTCGGCGGAATCCTGCTGGCGGCATCCAGGGCAATTGGCGAGACCATGATCGTGGTCATGGCGGCCGGACTCGCCGCGAATCTCACGGTGAACCCTCTGGAGGCGGTCACAACGGTGACCGTGCAGATCGTGACCCTGCTGATTGGCGACCAGGAATTCGACAGCGCGAAAACGCTTGCCGCCTTTGCGCTCGGCCTGCTGCTGTTCCTGACGACGCTGGTTCTGAACATCGTCGCGCTGCGTGTAGTGCGCCGATACCGGGAACAATATGAGTAGCCACGCACAGGACGTGAAAGAGCGGGTGGCCCGGGGAATCGCCCGGCGTTATCGGCACGAGCGCAATTTCAGGCTGGCGGGTCTCGGCGCTGTACTGTTGGGGATGGCCTTTCACACGTTTTTCTTCTTTACGCTGGTCGGTAACGGCTACACGGCATTCCTGCAGACCCATTTCCTGCTGGATGTCGAATTGACGGCAGCGTCCATCGACCCCGACGGTGAACGCGACGCGCAGACGCTTGGCCGCGCGGACTACCAGGGCTTGATCAGGGATGCGTTGCGAGCCCGGTTCCCCGAAGTGGAAAACCGGAGTGACCTGCGGGAGCTGTTCGCTCTGGTCAGTCCGGGTGCGGGATTCGAACTCAGAAACCAGGTGCTCGCGAGTCCGGAGCTCGTGGGAGAAACCCTCCGTCAGTGGTTCGTGGCCGACGACGACGTGGACATGCTGATCAAGGGCCACATCGACCGCGCCGCTGAAGAATCGCAAAGGCGCATCAGCGACAGGCAATTGGCATGGATCGAGCAACTGGAGGCGGATGGCAGTGTCGGGCGCCAGTTCAACCACCGCTTCTTTACGGCCGGCGATTCCCGCGATCCGGAAATGGCCGGCATCTGGAGCGCCGTGGTGGGATCGTTCCTGATGTTGCTGGTCACCCTCGCGCTGTCTTTTCCGCTCGGGGTCGCGACCGCCATCTATCTGGAGGAGTTTGCGCCGAAGAATCGCTGGACCGACCTGATCGAGGTCAACATAAACAACCTGGCCGCAGTGCCTTCCATCGTATTCGGCTTGCTGGGTCTGGCGCTGTTCATCAACATCTTCGGCTTGCCGCGCTCTGCGCCTGTGGTTGGCGGGCTGGTTCTGACACTCATGACATTGCCGGTCGTCATTATCGCCGCCAGGGCAGCATTGATGTCGGTTCCCCCGTCCATCCGGGAAGCGGCGCTGGGAGTCGGCGCATCCCGGATGCAGACCATATTCCACCATGTCATACCACTGGCCGTGCCGGGCATGCTGACGGGAACGATCATCGGCATGGCGAGGGCGCTGGGCGAGTCGGCGCCGCTGCTCATGATCGGGATGGTTGCATTCATCGTGGACGTGCCCGAGAGCCCTCTGGACCCGGCGACGGCTCTGCCGGTGCAGGTCTATCTCTGGGCGGACAGCCCGGAACGGGCGTTCGTCGAGCGGACATCGGCCGCGATTCTGGTGCTGCTTGCATTTCTGCTGTTGATGAACGCCGCCGCAATCCTGCTGAGAAAACGCTTCGAGCGGCGCTGGTAGCGATTTGCCGCGGCGTCACCCGTCTGCTACCCTGAGGAACTGGACAGGATCGTCCGTTCGATCCTCGAACAGGAGTCTATTCACTGAGATACGTCCTTACGATCGTGCTTTTCTCTTGCTGTCTTGCCGCAACGTCGCTGAGTGCACAGACACAGTCGCATGAGGAGATCGCTCAACTGCTTGCACGGATCGCTGAGCTTGAGGAGCGGCTCGCGCGCGTCGAAGCCAGCGTGGCCGGTAATGCTGAAGAAGACCGGGAGCTTGAGGTCGAGCGAGCGGTCGAACTGCCGTCTCCGGCGCCGACGGCAGCGTCATGGACACAAGGGCTGGTTCTCGACGGCGACCTGCGTTATCGGCACGAAACGATCAATGACGACCTGGTTTCGGTGCGGCACAGACATCGCATCCGCGCAAGGGCCAACGCCACCGCGATGCTCAGCGAAAACATGGAGGTCGGCTTCGGCCTGTCCACGGGAGGCATTGCCAACGACAGCGGCAATCAGAGTCTCGACGGTGGGTTTTCGAGAAAGTCCATTGGCGTTGATCTTGCCTACTTTGACTGGGCGCTCACCGATCGCCTGACTCTGGCAGGTGGAAAAATGTCCAACCCGTACTTCCGGCCCGGCGGCTACCATCTGCTCTACGATGGCGATCTCCGTCCCGAGGGTCTTGCACTCAAGGTGGCTTCGGGCGGGTTTTTTGCCAATACGGCGGCTTTCTGGGCCGAGGAACGCGGATCCGGCCCGGAAACGATGTGGTACGGGCTACAGATGGGCTATCGAGGCTCGCCCGCCGAGGGCGTGTCCCTTACCGCAGGTGCGAGCGTCCATGAACTCAGCCACGCGCAAGGTCGCGCGCCCGTGTTCACCCCTCTAAACGGCCAGGGCAACCAGCTCGACGCCAACGGCAATTACCTTTACGGGTTCTCCCAGATGGAGCTGTTTGGCGAACTGACGCTCGATCTGGCCGGCAGTCCCCTGAGAATGTTCGTGGACTACGTCACGAATTCCGATGCCGACGCCTATTCTGAAGGTCTGGCGCTCGGCATCGACTATCGGCGCTCCTCCGACAACGGGACCTGGAATGTGGCGTATATCTACGAGGACCTCGAGGCCAACGCCGTTGTCGGCGCGTTCACGGACTCGGACTTCGCCGGTGGCACCAGCGATGGAAGCGGTCACACGCTTCGTGCAGGGTATGCGTTCCCGGGCGGCTGGAATCTGGGGCTGCGCTACATCATTGGCGACCGGGGAGAAGCCGCCGAACAACTGCGTGACTACAACAGGTTGCAGGCAGACATCGTCTTCAATTATTGACCGCGGAACTCTCTTGTTCGCACCGGAAGGATGACCCGGCGCAGGCCAGGCCGATGGGTCCGGGGAAGCCTGTCGACGGGTCGGACTTCGCGCCCGCATGGGGATCGGCCCCACGCCAGCGAGGCCACCGCGCTCATCAGATCCCCGCGATCAACTGTCTGAGATTCGCCGCATCGGCATTGCCGCCGCTGAGGATCACCGCTGCGGTCTTGCCGGCCATGCGGCGGCGTTCCCTGAGCAGCGCCGCGAGCGCACAGGCGCCGGCGGGTTCGGCGAGGTTGTGCGTCAGGCGCAGCAACAGGCGCTGGGCTTCGAGGATTGCCTCTTCGCTCACGGTCACTACGCGTGCGGCATTGCGGTTGATCATCGCGACGGCCGTATCGTCCGGAACGCGCGTGGCGACGCCGTCGGCCATGGTATCGGCGCTCGCCGTCGACACTGGCCGGCCCGCCTCGAATGACAGCGCGTAGCAGGGTGCGCCCTCGGCCTGCACGCCCACCACCTCGGTCGAAAGGCCGAGCGCGTTGCGCGCGGCGATGACGGCGCAGATTCCAGAACCGAGTCCGACGGGCACGTACACGGCATCCAGCGCATCCGCGCCCGCGAAGAGTTCGAGCGCGTACGAAGCCACGCCCTGGACCAGCGCGGGATCAAACGACGCAACCAGGTGCAGACCCTCGCGATCGGCCATCTCGCAGGCAAATTCGTGTGCTTCCTGAAAGTCCCTGCCATGCTCCACGAGTTCGGCGCCCTGACCGATCATGGCAGCGTTCTTTTCCGGATTGTTGCCGTGTGGCACGACGATAACCGCACGCAGACCGTGGTGCGCCGCGGCGACGGCGACGGACTGGCCGTGATTGCCGCGTGTGGGCGCGATCACTCCCGGACAGCCAGGCTGGCGCTGTACCAGCCGGTGCATGTACAAGACCCCGCCGCGAATCTTGAACGCCCCGATCGACGTATGGTTCTCGTGCTTGACCCAGACGGTGAGGCCCGCGTGCCGGCTTAGCAGCGGCCAGGCGAACTGCGGCGTTGCCGGCACGTGCCGAAAAACGATCCCGGCCGCTTCGCGCAGCGATTCGAGCGTAAATTCCATGGTGGATGTGTCGGGCGTCGGGACGAAGGCGGCTCGGGCAGGGCAATCTTCGGACAAGACAAGTCTGGCTGCAAGCCTGCCCGGATCGACCGGCAGCAACGCAACGCTCACCCGTGGCATACACACGATAACGCGCGCCAACGGCAGCTCAGGCGATCAGCCGCGCCGTCTCGGGCGCAGGTAACGTGGAATGCCGGGCGCCAAGTCGTAAAATGCGCAACCTGTCGCAACGGATCGCAAGCCGGGTCACGAGGAATGCCGGAAATCACACTGCCTGACGGCTCGACCAGAGCGTTCTCCGAAACCGTGGACGGCCTTGCCGTCGCACGCAGCATAGGTTCGCGTCTCGCGCGCGACGCCGTCGCCGTGCGCGTCGACGGCGAACTCAGGGACCTCACGGCGCCGCTCAAGACCGATGCTGCGCTGGAGATCGTCACCCGCGACTCGGCCGACGGGCTCGAGATCCTGCGCCACGACGCCGCCCATGTGATGGCGGAGGCCGTCACGGAACTGTATCCGGATACTCAGGTGACCATCGGCCCGGCGATCGAGGACGGCTTCTATTACGACTTTTCGCGCGAGGAGCCCTTTGTTCCCGATGATCTCGAACGCATTGAGAAGCGCATGCGCGAGATCGTCGAGCGCGACGAAGCGATTACCCGGGAAGTCTGGGACCGCAACGAAGCCATCCGCTTCTTCACCGAACTCGGCGAGCACTACAAGGCGGAGATCATCACGGGCATTCCCGAGGGCGAGCCGATCACCGTCTACCGGCAGGGCGAATTCGTGGATCTCTGCCGCGGTCCGCATCTGCCGTCCACAAGCAGGCTCGGCCAGGCCTTCAAGCTCACGAAGCTCGCAGGCGCCTACTGGCGCGGCGATTCCCGCAACGAAATGCTGCGGCGCATCTACGGCACGGCCTGGGCCAGCCAGAAGCAACTCGATCAGTACGTGCAGCGGCTCGAGGAAGCCGAGCGCCGCGATCACCGGCGCCTTGGCCGGCAGATGGACCTGTTCCACTTCCAGGACGAAGCGGTAGGCTCGGCGTTCTGGCATCCGAAGGGCTGGACGCTGTTTCAAACGCTTGTCGAGTTCCTGCGCGCACGCCAGGAAGCGGCGGGTTACTGCGAGGTCAACACGCCCGAACTCATGGATGTTTCGCTGTGGGAAGCCTCCGGTCACCTCGAGACCTTCGGCGAGCACATGTTCACGAGCCGGACCGCCGACGAGCGCACGCTCGCGGTCAAGCCGATGAACTGCCCGGGCCACGTACAGGTCTTCCGCAACGAACTGCGCAGCTATCGCGATCTGCCGTTCCGGCTCGCGGAGTTCGGCAAGGTGCACCGCTACGAGCCGTCAGGCGCTCTGCATGGACTCATGCGGGTGAGGGGGTTCACGCAGGACGACGCACACATCTTCTGCACCGAGGACCAGGTCACGGCCGAAACCGGGGCGGTCTGCAATCTGCTGCTCGGCATCTACCGGGACGCTGGTTTCGACGATGTCGTCGTCAAGTTCGCCGACCGTCCGGAACGGCGCGTCGGCGACGACGCGGTCTGGGACCGGGCCGAGAGCGCATTGATCGAAGCGATGCAGAGCCTCGATCTCGACTACACGCACAATCCCGGCGAGGGCGCCTTTTACGGACCGAAGATCGAGTTCGTGCTGCGCGATGCGATTGGGCGCGAATGGCAATGCGGGACGCTGCAGGTCGACCTGAATCTCCCCGAACGCCTCGGCGCGGCGTACATCGGCGAGGACGGTGACCGCCATACCCCCGTGCTGCTGCACCGGGCGATTTTCGGCTCGCTCGAGCGGTTCATCGGCATCCTGCTCGAGCACTACGCCGGCAAGCTGCCGTTCTGGCTTGCGCCGGCCCAGATCGCAGTTGCGACGATCACTTCGGATGCCGACGACTACGCCGAAGAGGTCTTGCGAAACCTGAAAGCCGCCGGTCTGCGCGCGTTTACGGACGTGCGCAACGAAAAGATCAACCTCAAGGTCCGCGAACACAGTCTTGCCAAGATACCGGTCATCATCGCGCTCGGCCGCCGCGAAGTCGCCGACGGCACGGTCTCGATCCGGCGCCTCGGCCGCAAGGGGCAGCAGGTCATGGGCCTCGACGAAGCGGTTACCGTTCTCGGGGCGGAAGCGAAGCGCCCTTAGTTCCCTTCGACCTCCAAAGCCACTACGCGCAACTATTTCTTGCGCCTGGCCCTGTTTATTGCGCGTACTTGCGTTCCGGCCGGTGACATCCGGTGCATATGACGCATGGCAGCGGCGTTGGACCGCCCGTACAATGCCGTGCGCGGCCGGCCCGGCTTGAAACGACGAGGAATTTCAATAAATGCGACTCATCAGCTTTGTTCGCAACGGAGAAGCAAGCTACGGCATTGCCAGAGATGGCGGTGTCGTCGACGCCGGCGCGCAGCTCGGGGACGAATATCCGGGCCTTCGCGATCTGCTGGTTGCAGCTGCAGTCGATCGCTTGCGGGAACTCGAGGGCCGGTCAGCCGACTGCTCGCTCGCCGACATCGAATTCGTCCCACCCATCCCGGATCCCGCCGCCAAGCTCATCTGCGTCGGCATCAACTACATGCCGCACATCCTCGAGATGGGCCGCGAACGTCCCGACTACCCGGTGCTGTTCGTACGCTTCACCGACAGCATCGTCGGCCACGGCCAGCCGATGATTCGGCCGAGCGCGTCGGAGCGCTTCGATTTCGAGGGGGAACTTGCCGTGATCATCGGCAGGCGCGCGCGTCACGTTCCGCGCGCGTCGGCGCTCGACTATGTGCTGGGCTATAGCTGTTTCAACGACGGCAGCATCAGGGACTACCAGCGGCACGGCCCGCAGTGGACGGCAGGAAAGAATTTCCATCACAGCGGCGCGTTCGGTCCGTGGATCGTGACGGCCGACGAAGCGCCGGACCCGACGGCGTTTCATCTGCGTACGGTGCTCAATGGGGATGTCGTTCAAGACGAAAGCGTCGCAGAACTCTGCTTCGACATTCCCGACCTGATCGCGTATTGCACCACCTGGGCACAACTTGAACCGGGCGACGTGATCGTCAGCGGAACGCCCGGCGGCGTCGGCGCCGGACGCACTCCGCCGCTCTGGATGCAGGCGGGCGATGTCGTCGAAGTCGACATCACGGGGGTCGGCACGCTGCGCAATCCGGTCGTCGACGAAGGTTCCGCTTAGGGCAGATCTCCCTTCACGGCGCCGACACGCTCGAGCCGCTCGGCCGATCGAGTCGACCGGCAGGCAGGTGAAGTCGGCGATGCGCCGCTCAAGCGTGCTCATCGCCGCCAGGAACGCGGCGCGGCGCTCGGCGTTACCGCCGTCCCCACAGAGGTGTTCATCGACCGATTGGCATTGGAGGTTTGCGCAGCGCTGCGGTCTCAGGCATCCAGCGCCAACGGCACGACCTTCGACTCGCGAATGGCGCGGTCCCGAGTAACGAGCGGGATACCGTGTACGACGCTGGTGGCCGCAATGATCTCGTCCGCCGGATCACCCCTGAAATCAAGACGAGTGGACGTTCGCGCGACGTCGAGGTCGATCGGCCAGACATGTACGCGGCCCAGAACGCGCACAACGTCGTGGTCATCGAGGTCAAGACTCAACCGGCCAAGCTGGGTGAGCTTCGCAATTTCCCAAAGTACGATCGCGGAAATCGACCATCGTTCGCTTGCCAGAAGCGAGCGTTCACCCGGGCGAAGGGAGTCGCCGAGCGCAAATACGAGGACATGTGTATCAAGATTCAGCATCTGCGCGCCACTCGACGCCTGTGCTCGTGATGTCACCGAGCACCACGGTCTTGTGCCGCAGGCTGCCGATCAATTCCGAGTGTTCCTGCTCATACGGGAGCAGCCGCGCCAAGGGCTTTCCCCGTTTGGTGATGACAAGCCCCTCCTGATCGAGACTGGAAAGCAGGGCCAGGCACTTCTCCTTGAACTTCGCCGCACCGATCGTTTTCATCGTCCTGTTCTCTCCGAATATAGTCACTTTATACGACTAGTTAACTCTGATGTCCACATGGCGTTGGCAGCGACGACTACGATGCGCTCGCGAGTTGATCCAGAGGCAGCGCCGTGCGGCCAAGGACCTGCTCAAGGCCGAACCCGGGCTCCACGTGGCTCACCGACGGCAGGCTCAACAGCTTGTTGCGCATGAACCGGTTGTAAGCCTGCAGGTCCGCGGTCACCACGCGCAGCAGATAGTCCTAACCGCCCGACATGGCCCAGCATTCCATGACCTCGGGATAACCGCGCACGCTCGATTCGAACGCGCGGACCTCCTCCTGCCGCTCACGTGTCAACCGCACTTCCACAAACGCGGTGACCGGCAGACCGACGGCGCGCTGATCGAGAAGTGTGGCGTAGCCGCCGATATAACCCGCCTGCTCGAGCAGGCGCACGCGCCGCGCGCAGGGCGTGGCAGTCAGCGCTACGCGATTGGCGAGTTCCGCGATGCTGAGCCGGGCATTGCGCTGCAATTCGGCAAGAATCCTGATGTCGATCGCGTCGAGCGCATAGGTAGGGTGATCCACTCATTCACCTCCATAGTATTGATACTTTCATCTAAATCATGATGAGTTAACATCATTAATTGAATAAAAACACTACTCGAATTGGACTAATATTTCATCAGGAGTCAAGGAATCTGGAGGAACAAGGATGGACAACACATCGTTCGCGCTATTCAAGCGCCGGCTGTGGCGGGAGGTTCTCAATCATCCCGTCATCGTGGCCAACCCGTACACACGATGGTTTCGCAACGGCGAATTCTCCCGTGAACAGGCACGGGCCTTCCTCGTGCAGTTTTCGGTCTTTTCCAACGAGTTTCTGTTCGCTCAGCTACGCAAGATGGTCAACGCCGAAACCATCGAGGAAATGCGCGCTTCCAAGGAGATTCTCGCCAATGAAATCGGAGTGGGATACCGCGGACGCACTCGCGACGACGCCGAACTCGGCAGCCTCGTGGGCTCGATCGACGGCGGCACGTTTCACTTTCGCGCCGCTCACTTCGAGCTCTTGCTGCGCATGGCCAAGCCACTGAACCTGACCCTGCCGCAACTCGGCAAGCGCCGCTTCGCAACGCCCGCGACCCTGCACTTCTGCGACGAACTCCTGCGTCTGTACGGCAACGAGAACTATGCCGTTGCCGAGGCCGCGTCGTGGGCCGTCGAAAACTGGGCGGCGGCCGGATTCTGGGACGAACTCGTGGAGGGCTGGCAGACGTTCAAGGGCCGGGAGAACCTTCCGGGCCTGAACCTGGCCTTCTTCAGTTGGCATGCCCGGCTCGAGGAAACCCATGCCCAACACACCTGGGACGAGCTGGCATCGTTCTGCCGTGACCGCAAGGTGGACGAGGATGCGTTCGTCCGCGACGCCAACGAGATGCTCGACGGCGTCCTCGTATTCTGGACGGGTCTGGACGAACAGCGTCGGCGCCTGGGGGCGTCGCCGGAACTGTCCATCGCGTCGTAGTCACGGGCTGCTAGCGTGAACCCTCGCGCGCCACGTCGCAGAACGTCTCATTGCAGCATGCGGCGTCCTCGATATCGGTCCGGATATCGGCGTTGAGCAGCGCATTGACGGTCTGACCGGTCGCGGTCGCCGAGAGCCAGACGCCCTTCGGGGTGTAGAGGACCCCGGGCAAGACCGCATCGCTGATCCTCGCCACCAGGGAAGTCTCTCCGCGATCGTTGTAGACCCTGAGCGTGTGGCCGTCCGAAATGCCGCGCGGCTCGGCGTCGTCGGGGTGGATCTCGACCTCTTCCGGGCCGCTCGACAGCGCGCAGTTGCCGAGAGTGGCGTTGGTCCGCTTCGGTGACGACGGCGAAATGACGGTCAGCGGCCAGTCGCGCTCGGCCGGTTCGTAGCGCGGCAGGCCGTAACCGAACCGAGCCTCGAGATCGCGGCTGTAAAGCTCGATTCGGCCCGACTCGGTCGCGGGCCGCACCGTGGCGCACATGATCGGCTCGGCGCCCTCGACGGTGGTCATGGCAAGCGCCGAATCCACAGGCAAGCGGCTCGGTCGGCGGCCTCCCAACCGGGAGTCGCCATCCAGGAATGCCGCGTTCATCAACTCCTCGTCGCTCTCGCGGAATATGGGCTCGTCGAACCCGAAACGGGCCGCAAGGCGCCGAAAAATCTCGGTGTTCGGCAGCGACTCGCCGACGGGAGGGATCACCGCCTCGGCTCTTTGCAGATGGCGATGCCCGTAGGCGGCGTAGATGTCGGTGAATTCGAAGTGGCTCGAAGCCGGCAGCACGACGTCGCAGTATCGCATCGAGTCCGTCATCACCACGTCGGCGCCGGCCACAAACACGTCATCCCGGGCGAGCGCCCGGCGCATGCGGTTCTGGTCGGGATGGGTCGCGACCGGATTGTGGTTGTAGATGAACACGGCCCTGATCGGCGGGTCCAGGGTATCGTCGAGCAGCAGGCGCGAGACGTCGACTATGTTGATGGTCCGCGTACCCTCGGGCACCAGGTCGGGGCGCTGCAAGCGGGTTGTGTCTCGAGGAAAGGCGTGCCCGGGCTTGGCGAATACGCCGGCGCCGAGCCGCCCGTGATTTCCGGTGAGCGCCTGCAACGCCATGGCGGCACGCAGGCCGGAGCCACCGCTGCGACTGCGCTCGACTCCGTTACCGACGGAGACTCCGACCGTCGTCGCATCGCAGTACCACTGCGCAAAAGTGTCGAAGGCCGCACGGGGCACGCCGCACACTTCAGTCACCATCTCCGGCGTATGCGTGCGGGCATGCGCCATGTAGGCGTCGCAGCCATCGACCCACCGATCGATGAATGCCCGGTCGTGGGCGCCGCGCCGCTCGAGCTCAGCCGCCAGCGCGAGAGCCAGCACTACATCCGTGCCCGGGCGGATCTGGATGAACAGGTCGGCCTGCTCGGCGATGCGCGTGCGCTTCGGATCGACTACGATGAGGCGTGCGCCCCGTCCCTTCCGGGCTGCCTGAATCTCTCGCGCGAGATGCAGGTTGGATACCGTGACGTTGTTGCCCCAGACCACGACGAGATCGGAGTGGCGAATCTGCTCCGGCGGCATCCCTGGCGCGGCGCCGTAGAGGCTCTCATAGGCGGAACTGCGCACGAGACCGCAGAGGTGCCCGCGCGACAACATCGACGCCCCCAGCTTGTGGAAGAAACGGCGGTCCATCGAGCCTCCGGCAAGCTCGCCGTGCGGGCCGGCATAGTTGAGCGGCAGCACCGTCTGCGGGCCGTGCCGCGCGATGGCGCCGGAGATGTTTGCGTGAATCAGGTCCAGGGCCTCGGTCCAGGAAATCGGCTCGAAGCCGTCCCCGCCGCGGGGGCCCACGCGCTTCATTGGGTGGGTGAGCCGCCCGGAGCCGTGCACAAACTCCGGATAGGAACGCGCGACCTTGTTGCAGATCGCCCCGGCCGTATATGGATTGGCCCGCGAGCCGCGTATGCCGAGGACACGCAGCCCGTCGGTCGTGACTGAAAGGCTGCAGGTGTCCGGACAATCCAGCGGGCACACGCTGGGTCGCGACTGGACGGACTTTGCGGTGTTCAAGAGAGTGACTCCTTGCATGGCCTACGGCGGATCGCTTCGGTCACATCGCGTCGCAGCGGAATTCTGGGTGACCCTGCCGCGGCCGGCTACAGGCTCATGAAATCGTGCAGGTCGGCGTCGGCGAGGTGTGAGGGGCTCACGTTCTGCAGGCTGCGAAAGAGCCTCTCGGTCCGGCCCGGGTCGCTGCGCTCCCAGGCCGCGAGCATCGCCTTGATTTCCGCGCGCTTGAGATTCTGCTGCGAGCCGCACAGATCGCAGGGGATTATCGGAAACTCGCGAAGTTCCGCATAGCGCGCGATGTCCGGTTCTGCGCAGTAGGCAAGCGGACGAATGACGACATGGCGCCCGTCGTCGCTCCTGAGCTTCGGCGGCATCGCCTTGAGACTTGCGCCGTAGAACATGTTGAGGAACAGCGTCTCGACGAAATCTTCGCGGTGGTGGCCGAGTGCAATCCTGTTGGCGCCGAGTTCGGTGGCGACGCGGTAGAGGATGCCGCGGCGCAGCCTCGAGCACAGACCGCAGTAGGTCTTGCCGATGTCGATGACGCGCGTGACGACCGAATAGGTGTCTTCCTCGACGATCCGGTGGGGCACAGCGAGCGTCTCGAGGTATTCCGGTAACGTTTCGCTCGGAAACCCGGGTTGCTTCTGGTCGAGGTTCACGGCAACGAGTTCGAAGCGCACCGGGGCGCGCCGCTGCAGACCCAACAGCATGTCGAGCAGCGTGTAGGAGTCCTTGCCGCCAGACAGACACACCATGACGAGATCGCCGTCGTCGATCATGCGGTAGTCGGCGATCGCCCGGCCGACCTTGCCGCGCAGCTCCGCTTCGAGCGTCTTGCACTCGCCCGACAGACGCGGCGGGCCGCTCCTGCTTGCCGCGGACCGCTGCGGGCTTGCGCCGGTTGCGGGCACGGCGAGCACGTTCGCAACGATCCCGGATGTAGCGGACAGGATTTCGTCGCCGCTTTCGCGGCCCGTGTCCCGTCCGGGACTCGCCTTGCGTGCTTCCGACGCGCTCTTCATCGTGTGGATTCGTCGCGTGTCGCGCCGATCTCGGCTTCGTTACCGAGCTCCCCTCGCGTGCTCTCGGGATCCTGGCTGGCAGCGTCGTCGGCCGGACGGCCATCCGCCACTGCACCGACTCCGTCGGTACGCTCCGGGCGCGCGTTTGCTCCGGCGTCTTGCGGTGCAGCGATGCCCGCCTCGAGCGTGTCACCGTCCGCCGCGGACTCCCGCCGCGGCCCGTCAACGAGCAGGCCCGTGTAGATGATGGTCGCGATGCTCGCCGCAAACGCCCCGATGAAACCGGCCGCGATGAGGAGCGGCGGCCGGCCGCGGGGCTCTCGAGGTGACCGATCGTCGCGTTCCCCTGTGCTGCTCATCTGTCGCGTCGTCTGCCTGCCGGCGTGCGCCGAACGGCCGCTGTTCAGCGCCGCGGCGATGCGCGTATAGTACGCCAAGTCACGCGATCCAGCGCCAGCGGCGGGACAGGGCAGCAGATGACGATACTCCAGGGCGCTTTCGGCCTGCTCGTGCTGACCGCGATCGCCTGGCTCATCAGCGAGAACCGCCGCGCGCTCGGATGGCGGGTGCCGGTCGCCGGGCTCGGGCTGCAGTTCGTCATTGCCCTGATCGTACTCAGGCTGCCGCAGGCACAAAGCGTCTTCGCGAGCCTCAACAACGCAGTCGTCGCCCTGCAGAACGCGACCGAGGCCGGCACGAGCTTCGTCTTCGGCTATCTCGGCGGCGGACCGCTGCCATTCGAGGAGACGGCGGTCGGCGGCAGCCTCGTGCTCGCGTTTCGCGCACTGCCGCTACTGATCGTTGTCAGCGCTCTGACGTCGTTGCTGACCTACTGGCGGATACTGCCGCTCATCGTCAAGGGTTTCTCGCTGCTTTTCGAGCGGACGCTCGGCGTCGGCGGCGCCGTGTCACTGTCTGCCGCCGCCAACATCTTCGTCGGCATGGTCGAAGCGCCGCTTTTCATTCGCGATTACCTCAGGGAACTGGACCGCGGCGAACTCTTCATGGTGATGTGCGTCGGCATGGCGACGATCGCGGGCACCGTGCTTGTGCTCTATACGACCATACTCGGCCCGGTGCTCGACGGTGCCGTCGGACACCTCATCACCGCATCGATCATCAGCGCGCCGGCCGCGATCATGGTGGCCTGGATCATGGTGCCTCCGAGCGGTCGCAGCACGCCCGCCGAGATTGCCGACGTCAGCTCGCAGGCGGCCAGCTCCATGGATGCCGTGACACAGGGCGCAGAGCGCGGTCTTGCGCTCTATCTCAATGTCGTCGCCATGCTGATCGTGCTGCTCGCACTCGTGCATCTGGCAAATGCGGTACTCGGCCTGCTGCCGGAGTTCGCAGGGCAGGCCCTGAGTCTTGAGCGGATGCTCGGCTGGCTCATGGCGCCCGTCGTCTGGCTCATGGGCATCCCCTGGAGCGAAGCGACGGTCGCGGGCAGCCTCATGGGGATCAAGACGGTGCTCAACGAGCTGCTCGCGTATCTGAGCCTCGCGGAACTTTCCGACGGGCAACTCAGCGAGCGCAGCGTGCTGATCATGAGTTATGCGCTTTGCGGCATGGCCAACTTCGGCAGCGTCGGCATCATGATCGGTGGGTTCACGGTAATGATTCCCGAACGGCGCCGCGAAGTCGCAAGCCTCGGCCTGAAATCGATCGTCGGCGGGACGATCGCGACTTGCTGTACGGGCGCGGTTGTCGGTATCGTCGGGTGACACAGCCGTGGAGCGGAGCCTGCGCGCAGGCTCGGGGCCGAGCGCGAGTTCCGCGAACTGCCCGCAGCGGCGTTTGTCAGACTTGATTATGGCCGCGCAGACGGCAGCGATCGGGAGAATCGGCATGCAACGCGTATTGCGGTCACTTGCGCCGCTTCTGTTTGCACTCGCGTGCGCGGCGCCGGCCGAGGCACGTCCGCTGCAGCAGGTGCTCAATGAAGGCACGCTCCGGGTCGGCGTCGCGCTGTCGACGCCGTGGACGCTGCGCGATGCCGATGGCGAGCTTGCAGGCTTCGAAGTCGACGTCGCGAGAAAACTCGCCGAAGACATGGAGCTTGAGGCCGACATCCGCGTCTACGAGTGGGACAGAATCATCCTCGCTCTGGAAGCCGGCGAGATCGACGTGATCGCAGCGGGCCTCGCTGTCACCCTGGATCGAGCCCTGCACGTCAACTTCAGCGATCCCTATGCCGTAGGCGGTGTCGCACTGGCCACCAACCTCGTGAACACATCCAACGTGCAGGAGCTGCAGGATCTCAACACCGGCACGCGAAAGATCGGCGCCGTCGAAGGATCCGTGGCCACGGCGCTTGCCGAACGCATCCTGCCGAGGGCCGAACTTGTCGTCTTTGAGAACGTGGAGTTGGCCCGCAACGCGCTCGTCGCCGGCGAGCTCGACGGCTTTCTCGAGGAAGAGCCGGTGCCGACCTTCCTCGCGCTCGAGAACCCGGCCATGGTCGACGTACCGATTGCACGCCCCCTGCTCGAGACCCCGACCGCGTTCGCGGTCGCAAAGGGCGATCCGGACTTCGTGTTTCTTCTGAACGCCTGGATCGAAGCCCGTAACGCCGATACCTGGTTGCCGACAACGACCAACTACTGGTTCAGGTCATTGGCCTGGAGGAATCGGGTTGAGTCGCGGTAGGGCCACCGCGTCACGCGGCCCCCACGCTGTCGGGCTCTTCGCGTTCGCTTGCCTCGTGGCGCCGGCTGGCGCGTTTGCTCAGGCCGACGAAGACGAACTGGCCTTGCCGCCCCGGATCGACACTGTCCCGTCACAGGCGCGGCTTGCGGATCCGCCCGAGGACCGAGTCGACATGATCGAGGAAGTGATTGTTACGAATGACAATCCATGGCGATTGCCGGACCTCGGCAGCACCTGGCGTGCGCGGCAGACTCACGCTGAGGAGCTTGGGAGAATTCGAGCGAATTTCATGCCGCTGTACGACCCCGACGATCCGGCCGCGTCACTTGCGCCGCTATTCCCGGCCAATCGCGAGATGCAGCGCGTGGGCTTCATTCAGCTTTTCCGGGTTCGCTTCGGGGGGCGCGACACGGACTGACTGGCGCAAGTGACTCAGTAGTTGTCTGCAGCCAGGCCGAAGTCCGGCTGCAGAATACCGAGAATCGACGGCTACCGATCAACTACCGAAGAAGTAATTGAACTGTACGCCAAAGCGTCGCTCACGCTCCCACGCTATCGTGTCGCCGCCGTCGAAAATCAGGTCCGTGCTGCGACTCATGAAGTCACCACCACTTATCCCGTTAAATTTGCGATTGTCCGTGAGGTTGCGGCCGTAGATCGCGAACTCCCAGTCCGCGTCTTGCGGTGCAATGGCGAACCGCAGATCGACTCGCTCCCAGTCATCCACGAATCCGATCGGGTCACGATCCGCGCCCGTCGGGGCACCGTCACTGAAGACTATGCTCGCGACGACCGATCCGACCAGGTTTGCGCCGAGGTCGAACGTATAGGTTGGCGTGAAATTGAGCGTCCATTCGGGGAAGTTCGCGAGTGTCTGGCCACCGGCATTGTTGAGGCCGCTGCAATCACCCGGTCTGGCCCCGGGGTTGTTAATGACGAACAGCTTGTCTTCGAGCGTGTTGCACTCCTGGCCGGCATAGTCGTCATACTCGGCCTCGCCGAACGAACCGCTGAAGCCGAGGGTGAAGTTGTCGCCGACTGCCCAGCGACCGTCGAATTCGATGCCGGTCGTGTGTGCGGATGCCGCGTTCTGCGTTACGAAGGTCGCAATCTCACTGATGAAGACGTTGACCTGCAGGTCGGTGTAGTCCGTATCGTAGAGTGCGACATTCAACTCAAGGTTATCGTCCGCCAACAGCATCTTCGCGCCGAGTTCAACGCCTTCGGCAAATTCCGGCCGGTAACTGATCGGGTCCGGCAACCTGCCGCCTGGCGCTGGCGACATGACGAAGCCGCCAGCCTTGAACGCCTCGGCGTACTTCACGTAGAGCATCGTGTTTTCGTTCGT
>JAQAJI010000062.1 GCA_028278665.1 Candidatus Rariloculus versatilis | reverse complement strand
CCCGGGGACAGAACGAGAAACGCCGGGACACTTCCGAACGGTGATCCGGTGTTCGGAAACTCCTACACGCCGGTGGCATGCTCCGACCCGCTCGAACCCCGTTTACCGGGATGCAGTCCCGTGGCGCGGGGGCTCAACAACGTCGCAGAGTACAACTTCCCGGAAGAGCGTGAGCACCAGTCCAACGTATTCGTGATCGATATGAACTGGGACGTCGGTGACTACACGTTGAGCTTTACGACCTCGAACGTCGAGTACGACAAGCACGACTGGCTGGATCCGGACGGCGGTACGTTCGCGATCTTTACGGACGAGCGAATCGAAACGTTCGATCAGACGTCATTCGAATTCAGGATTACGTCGCCCATTGACCAGACTTTCAGTTGGATGCTCGGCGCCTACAAGCAGGATAGCGATCTTGACACGACGATCGACGTATTCCTGCCCCGGACGCTTGGACCGGCGCCTCCCGGTGCGATCGCCGTGTCTTTCGGCGGCGATCTGCTCGAGGATGCGAGCTGGACGAGCTTGTTTTTTGCCGGTACCTACAACGTTACGGATTCAGTTCGCGTCAACATCGGTGGCCGGCTGCAGGACATCGAAAAGAACGGCAACCTGACACCGACGAATGCGTTCCTGTTCCCGGGCATGACGACCTACTATCCCAACGGGCGGGTACGCAACGCCGGCGGTGCGGCAGCGAGTGGTAACGCCGACGCTGACGATACATTGCCTGAGTTCGGTATCGAGTGGGATGCCGGTGACAATTCGATGCTCTATCTGAAGTATGCCGAAGCGCTCAAGGCCGGCGGATTCGTGATGTCACCCGCCATTGGCGGCGGCTTGCCCAACCCGTTTAGCTATCTTCCGGAGTTTGCGGAGGGAGTTGAGTTCGGCTTCAAGAGTTTGCTCGCCGATGGCTCGGTTGAGTTGAACCTTGCGGTCTATGACGTCGATTACAAGAATCTGCAGGTGTCTATCTTCCTCAGCGAGGAAGGCCGGTTTGTAACCGGCAATGCGGCAGAGGCCCACACGACGGGCGTGGAAATCGACGGCCGCTGGGCTGCGACCAATAATTTCACGCTTGGGTTCGCAGCGGCGTTAAACGAGGCCGAGTACGACAGGTACGACGGGGCCGACTGCAATACGCTCGACGTCAAGATCTATGGCCGCCCATGCTTCAACGATCTCGCGGGGCACAGCTTGCCGATTTCACCTGACTATACGGTCTCCTTCATGCCGGAATTCAACTTCAGTTTTGGTGAGATGCAGGCGCGCTTCGGGGCGATGATGGTATTCAGTGACGGTTACTCGCTCAGCAATGACTTCGATCCGCTTGCTGAAGTGCCGAGCAACCACCGCATCGACGTCCGTCTCTCGATTTCGCCACCGAACGGTCAGTGGGAGGTTGCGCTGTACGGCCGCGACATCACCGACGAACGGCTCAAGGTAGGGGGTGCCGGCAGCTTCCAGAGCAAGACTCTCGATCAGACGCTTCACGATGGGAACGGCACCGCGCGCACGCGCGGATCGCGCTGGGGTATACTAGGCAGCTATTTCTTCGGAAACTGAGTTCACACGTTGGAATAGCCTTGGCAAGCGGCGCGACGCTATTATCCAACGGAACGACAATGACAGAGCTTGCATCGATCGCGCGTAAGCGCGCCGATGAAGTCGCACGACTGCAGGAGCGTTTGACCGAAGGCGGAATGGCCGACTGCCAATGCGACTGCGGTAAGAACTGCGGAAGCTACCCTGGTTTGTTTCATGGTGTATTGCCCCCGAAAATGTACTCGGTAACTATGAGTTCAGCCAATTCAAAATGTCATCAGTGTGCTCGCCGAGACGCGGCGGCGGCTCGCTGACGCCGGGACCACCGCCACTCATCTGAAACCCGGCGTTAACGATTTCGACTTCGTCACGATCGGGCAAGCCCGGGATCGTCAGCGGTATTTTGGCGTTTCGATCGGCAAGATGCGGCAGCGACGCGGCTTCGCCGACGTTGCGCACCCGCCCGCAGGGAATGCCCACCGTACTGAGCTCAGCCTCCCAATCCGCGGCGTCTTTGGTTTTGAACGCGTCCTGTAGCGCGCCACTGACCAGGTGCGTGTTTTCGCGGCGCGATTCAGGGTCCGCAAACCGCGAATCGCTTAACCATTCTTCATGGTTCAACGCGCGGGCCAACGCGACGAATTGTGACTGCTGGACGACCCCGAGCGAGATCGAACGCCCGTCTCGCGCTTCGAACAATGCGGATGTCGGTTGGCCGCTGTAGCCGGTATTGCCCATGCGCTCGAGCGACTCTCCTGTCACAAGGTAAGGGACGACCGCCGATGTCATGAAGGCGAGAGAGGCGTCAAACATCGCAACGTCGATGTAATCGCCTTTCCCGCTTCGATCGCGCCGCAATAACGCGGCGAGAATCGCGAAAGCCGCTGTTTGGCCTGTCAATGTATCGACGACAGGGAAACCGACGCGCATTGGCGGGTCGCCGGAATTGCCGCCGAGGCTCATCATTCCACTCGTCGCCTGGACGATATTGTCGATTGCCGGCCAATCACGGAGATCCCCGGACTGGCCGTAACCGGATACCGAGCAGTAGACAATATCGCCGCGACGCGAGCATACCCGCTGATATCCGAAACCGAGCCGGTCCATGACGCCGGGCCGGAAATTCTCGATCAGCACATCCGAACGCGCGACGATCGACTCGGCGATGCTCCGATCCTTGTCGTCCTTGAGATCCAGAACGATCGATTTCTTGCCCGCGTTAACCGCGATGAACGCCGGGGACATGCCGTCGAAGCGCCGGTCCATCCCGTAGTAGCGCATCGCATCGCCGCCTTTCGGCGACTCGATCTTGATGACCTCGGCCCCGAGCAGGCGCAATAGGTGGGACGCGTAGGGGCCGGCCATGACGTGACTGAAATCGGCGACGCGGATTCCACTGAGCGGCGGGTTCATGCGAGCCCCGACTGCCGCAAAAACCTTTCGGTCGTCGCAAGCATCGAATCGTGATTCCAACTCCTCGCATCGACCATGTCAGCTTCCAGGGTCAGCACGGGGACGCCAGCATCCCCGAGCGCGCGCTTCGTGAGCTTCGTGCCGGATTGCGACAGCCGGTTCGACGGCGGCAGCAGCATGACGGCGGCGTCGATGCCGCAGCGCTCGGCCTCACTGACCATCCAGGCGTTCATCCAGGGCGGCAGATGGAGCACTTCGTTCATCGAACAGACGCGGCTCGCCAGTGCTTCCATGGGTCGACCGTCAAGTTCGCGAATGTACTGTGGTTTCGCAAAAGGCGTATACATCGACCAGACAAATACGGCGCCGAGGCGATCCGCGAGCGCTTGATAAAAACCTGGATCGTGCCAGACACCGGCGCCGATCCACATCAGCCGAATCCGTTCGGCAGGTGTTGCGCCGGTTCCGCAGCTCACCCTGTGAGCGACTTCGTCGCGAAACAATCGTGGGTGCGCAACGGCCGAATCGGATCCTCGGTGCCACTGCGGAATCATGGTATTGGGCATCTGATCAGTGATCGACACTGGGCATGGTCGCGCTGCAGCGATCAGGTCGGCGGTTTCGGCAATGTACGATTCCTGCTCGTTGATCCGATGCATCAGCGCTTCGAGTTTACGCTCATCGAACGTGCGACCTGTCCTGCGCTCCAGCCGCGCGATCAACTCGTACATCTCCTCGACGAGCAAAGCGATACGATCCGGCTGGTAGACCGATTCCCATTCGTGGTTCGATTTTTCGAACCAGGCCGGGTCCTTGTGCTCCCAGGCCGGCGCCTCGATGGGAAAGAACTCGGTATCGAGAGCGGCGGCCCATTGCGAAAATACGTGTTGAACACAATCGCAGGTCAGTCGCGCAATGAGCATCGCCGGTTTCGGCAAGCCTCCCCACGGCGCCGTTTCCGGTTCGTTGGCAAGCGTGCATGCAAGTCCGAGAGAACAATACCGGCATGTATTTGCCGGATACCCGTGGGTCATCAGTCGGTCAAAGTAGCGGTTAGAGAGTTGCTTCGCGGCGATATACGCTGACCACCACTGATTGACGATCAGCGGTATTCCCATTACGTGAAAAATTTCATGCGGGGTATCGCCCTGCGCCACGACAAAGGCATCGCCGTTGTTGACAACCCGCCGCTTGAGTTCCACGCCGAATGCCTTCTGATACGCCATCGCCGCCGCGGTACAGTCAAGCTCGTGTCTGGCACGCCGGCCCTTCGGTGCGCTCACTGAAAGTCTCGCGTTGTCAAGAACCTGGCAATCTCCGCGGCGATGCCGTCGCTTGCGTCCCAGCGCCGGCGCGCCGCGACCAGGACCGGGATTCCGGCGGCTGCGAGTGCCGAGCGCTGCCGCGGGATACTCCACGGCAGGGCTTCGTCCTCTTCGATCAGCCATAAGACCACGGCATCCGCCCGGGCATTGTGTGCCGAGTTGACGAGCGCGATTGCACGGTCCGAAAAGCTGCGCGCCCCGAGTGCCTGGCGATGTGCATGCGTCCCGATGGCCACTGCCGGATCATCGATCGCGATAGAATTTTCCGAACCGAATCTCGCCAATGCCCGGTCGTACCATTCTCCCGCGACAAGCCAACCGGTCGCTTCGATCGCAATGTGCAACCGGTCGTCCGGTGGCGTGGAACCCGCCAGAAGCACCCGGCGTTCCGGTCCCGGCGCCCCGAGCGCTGCCTCGCGCACGTGATCGTCGATGTCCGCGAACAGACTCGCTCGGGCAATACGCTCGTAGCGGCAGCCCGGCGATCCACGTGCTGCTTCGATATCGGCATACAGCCGTCTGCGCCGATTCGCGCGTTCGATCCCGACTTGCAAATCGAGCTCGCTGATCTGGAGTCGTTCGGCGAGCCGCTTAACCGCGGCAATGGTATGTCTGACACTCGAAGCGCGGTCGGCCCTGGCGACATCGAAAATCAATGGCGTTGGACCGGCGATGAGTCCGCGACGCTGCAGTTCGCAGATGTAGTAGTAGAGCCGTTGTACGCTATCGTCGCCACGGGAAAAGATTACCGTGTCAAGAAAATCGAAACGTCCCTCGGCCCAGAATTCGAGTACTGATCGTGTCCAGGGCGCGAAGCTCGATTCGAGCCACTGGTCGGCGAGGGGTGTGGGCCGCGCGGCGTCCCAAGGTAAATGACATGCGTAGCGCCCGGGCACCATGAGCAGTTCGGTCGGCAGATCCGAGCCGACATAGGCGAGCGCCGGTGATGAAGCCATGGCCTCGGCCAAGGGATCGGCGAGAATCCGAGTGAGCAGCGTGTCGAGGCTGTTCACTGCTTAACCGGCAAAAACAAAATTGTTGACAATATTGCTGATCATATCCAAAACTACGATTGAGACTTACTCCCCATAACGGAGGGCGGACGTGTCAGCAGGCACCGAAAACACATGGCGCCGACACGGCACACCGACGAGCGCGGACGGCATCGCTGAGTGGATACGTGAACGGATTCGACGCGGCCGATTCGTTCCGGGGCAACGGCTCGTTGAAGCCGATGTCATAGATCAGGTCGGCGCAAGCCGCAGCAAGGTCAGAGAGGCTCTCCGGCGGCTCGAAGCGGTCGGCCTCGTCACGATCGAGGAGTACCGCGGTGCATCGGTCAAGCGAATCGGCCCAGAAGAGATTCGTCAGATTTATCACGCGCGCATGGCACTTGAGGGGCTTGCCGCCGCTGAATTCGCGGCTGCCGATGCGCCGAAGCTCAAGCGGCAGCTTCAGGCAATCCAAACCGCCATGGATCGCTGGAAAGACGACGGCGGTCACGAACGCTTCGCACGGCTCAATGACGACTGGCACCAACTGATCATTGATGGCGCCGGCAATGTCTACGTAGCCCAGTTCCAGGCACGACTCTCGGTCCCGATCCACCACTTGCTCTTTTCGAGCTTCTACACCGATCAGCGTGTCGACGATGCCAACGCTGACCATCAGAAGATTACGGCAGCCATTGTTGACGGGCGCGCGGAAGACGCCGAATCGGCAATGCGCCGCCATATCAGCGCCGGGCTCGCTGTGGTCCTGGAAATCAACGCACGGTTCGCCGATTGACCGGAAACGAGCCGCATGCGCAGAAAATTCATGGCGTCGCAACGCGGATCCTCCGAAATTCCCCCTCGTGTACCTGGTTTTGGCATGCGCCGCGCCTTGCAGATTGTTAACAATATTATCAATAATTTGGTGCGACACAAGCCGTGACACCGAAAACGCACCTTCGGGCTTGCTGGGGCTCTCGCGGCGATGCTGCCCAGCCGCAGCGTCAGCAGCAACACGCGCGAGCGGCGCCTGGGAGTCGAGATGCCGCTCGGCCACGCACGCAACCTTGAACCGCGCCGGGATTCCCGGAGGCTCCGTCTCTTGAGAGGATGGAGCGATGCACTGAAGAACGCGGTATCCCCCCGACGAGCGTCGGCAAACGGCCAAGTAGCATCGCTGAAGCGACGTTGATTACCGCGAATCCGCAACGCGGACCCACAACTAGACAATTTTTCGACGTGATTCCAGCGCGAATAAACAGCTATGGGAGAACGCTCCCAGGAAGGAGTGGTGGAGGCGGCGGGAATCGAACCCGCGTCCGCAAGCCCTCTGCCTCAGGCTCTACATGCTTGTCCGGTCGATTGTTTTAACTGCTGGCTGCCCGACCGACAGGGCCTGCGCAACAGCGATTCCGTTATGGTTTAACGACGCGGCCCCGGACCTGCCTCATTGCGATCTTGTGAGTTATGACGCCTGAGTGTCCCGAGGGACGCTGGACGCACAAGCACGGCTCCAGTCAGACGGCACCCTACCGGGTTTTAAGCGGCAAGTGCGTAGTTGTCGTCGTTGGCAACTATCTGGTTTGCAGAGAGTTTTACGAGGATTTCTGCACCTCGGCATGCACCATGAGGTTTCGCGACCCACGTCGAAGCCATGTCGCCCCCATCGCAGGGGGTGAATTGTAAGGCCAAACCGCCGGCTTTCAAGCGGCAAGCTCTTGCCCCTCGCGCCGACAGCTTGGGAAACGGAGGCCGGCGCAAGCCGCGGAGTATCCCGCAGTACCCATGCCATAGTCGGTTTCGCGGGTCATCATGGCCCAACAGCGCCGCAGTTCCTCACTCGCGCCCGTGCCTCTTCAGAAGGCGTGATTTTGTCCGTTCCCAATCCCGGTCCTTCTCGGTCGCGCGCTTGTCCTGCTGCTTCTTGCCCTTGGCGAGCCCGATCGCGAGCTTGGCTCGCGCCTTTTTCCAATACAGTTCAAGCGCCACGAGCGTGTAGCCGCGGCGCTCGACATGTCCCGTCAAACGGTCGATCTGCTGCCGGTGCAACAACAACTTGCGCGTGCGCGTGGGATCCGGCTGAACGTGGTCCGAGGCCGTCGGCAGCGGGGTGATGTGCGCGCCGAGGAGCCAGGCCTCGCCGTCGCGAAGCGTCACGTAGCTTTCCGTGAGTTGCGCCTTGCCGGCGCGCAGGCTCTTGACCTCCCAGCCCTGCAGTTCGAGCCCCGCCTCCAGGCGTTCCTCGATGAAGTAGTTGAACCGCGCCCGCTTGTTCCTGGCGATCGTGTTCGGCGCCTGCTGCTTTTCCCGCTTCTTGGCCATGACGCTGCAATGATCCTATTATCCCAACCGAAAAAACACGCCTTATGGGAGAACAACATGACGGAAACGGGCACTGGTGGCCGGACATCCTTGCATGGCCAGTGGTCGGGGAGACTGGCTTTCATTCTCGCGGTCACCGGATCCGCGGTCGGTCTCGGCAACATCTGGCGCTTCCCGTACATCGCGGGCGAGAACGGTGGCGGAGCCTTCGTCATCGTCTATCTCGTGTGCATCGTGATCGTCGGCCTGCCGATCATGATGGCGGAGGTGCTCATCGGCCGGCGCGGCCGGCGAAGTCCCGTGGGAACAATGCGATTGCTCGGCGAGGAGGAAGCGGGCTCGGGAAACTGGAAGGTCGTGGGTGCCGCGGGCGTCGGCACGGGTTTCCTGATTCTCTCCTTCTACAGCGTGATCGCGGGCTGGGCGCTGGCCTACGTATTCGAGTCCGCGAGCAACGCGTTCGCAGGCGCTACCCGTGAGACCGTCGAGGAGACGTTCAATTCCCTCGCATCGAACCCGCTTCGAACCGGGCTCTGGCACACGGTATTCCTTGCTGCGACGGCGTTTGTAATCGCGCGCGGCGTCGAGCGAGGCATCGAGCGCGCCGTGCGGGTCATGATGCCGGGGCTGGTCCTTCTGCTGCTCGTCCTGCTCGGGTACAGCGCGGTGGAAGGCAATTTCGCGCAGGGACTCCGATTCATGTTCGAGCCGCGTTTCGATGAGCTGACGCGCGACGGGCTCATGGAGGCCCTGGGCCACGCGTTTTTCACGCTCAGCGTGGGTATGGGCGCGGTGATGGCGTACGGCGCCTATCTGCCAAGCGACACGTCCATCATGAAGATGTCCGTGGCGGTCGTCGCAGCCGACACCGCGATCGCGCTGATCGCGGCGCTCGTCGTGTTCCCGATCGTGTTCGCCAACGGACTTGCGCCCGACACGGGCCCGGGTCTGGTGTTCCAGTCGCTGCCGCTCGCGTTCGGCCAGATGGCGGGCGGTACCGTCGTCGCGACGCTGCTGTTCGTGCTGCTGACATTCGCGGCCTGGACCTCGGCGATCAGCATGATGGAGCCGGGCACGGCCTGGTTCATCGAGAGGTTCGGGTTCAGGCGGGCACCGGCGGCAGCCCTGGTTGCCGGCATCACCTGGCTGCTGAGCTTGCTGACGGTACTGTCGTTCAGCACGTGGAGCGGTGTGACGTTCCTGCGCGGAACGTTCTTCGACAACATCGACTTTCTGAGCAACAGCATCCTGTTGCCTGTCGGGGGACTTGCGATCGTGATCTTCGCCGGCTGGGTCATGGCTCGTGCGTCGACGGCAGACGAACTGGATCCGGAAGCCGGCAGGGCGTACCGGGTCTGGCGTTTCACGGTACGCTACCTCACGCCTCTGGCTGTCGTGGCGGCGCTGCTGCGCGGCTTCGGAGTGATCTAGCGCGCAGTGCCGGTTTGCGGTCTGCTCGAGTCACGACCCGGACGACCCGGACGACCCGGACGACCCGGACGACTGGGACGACCCGGACGACTGGGACGACTGGGACGACTGGGACGGCTCGGACTACCGCCAGGCGCAAGTCCAGGGACGAGCAAATCCTGCTGTGGATGCAGAGCACCTTCGTTACGAGCAACGATCAACAGGTCCAAATTGTCCTGTCCGGGTTGTTGGGCCATACTTGAGAGGCACGTACGGTAGAGTACGTGCCAGAGGATTAGGAAGGAGCGTGACAAGAATTCGATAGCTCCGACGGACTCAAGTAATCCAAACGGAGGGCATCACGATGCGCTTGCTTGCCTTCGCGTACCTGGCGACCCTTTCTGTCGCCGCGCAAGCCCAGTTCGCCGGCATTCCGGCCAGCGATACTCTGGGGGCTGACGACCTGGCCTATAACCCGACGTTCGTCGGTGGAGTTGCCAACGGCGGGAGTACATCCAGCGGCATCTGGTGACCCAGCACCGTGGCCTTGGACAAGGCCAACAATCGACTTATGGTCGCGGCGCCGGGAAACAGCCGCTACGACGTCTGGCAGCTTGACGAAGACGGGCTCGCCGCGCGGACCCACGCCGATCTCAGCGTGGGCCGTCCGTTGATCGGGCGAGGCTTTGCCCATGCGCCCCTCGGTACGGACGAAACCAATTTTCCCGGCCAATCGTCGTTCGATTCGGTGAACCAGCGCCTGTTCGTCTCCGACAGTTCGGACCTTCAGCCGCAGCGGGGCGCGAGGATCATGGTCTTCGACCTCGATCCCGCGTCGCTGGCGGAACTGGAACGCAACGAGTTGCCACACTCCATCGCGACTTTGGGAAATCCCGAGGACGGCGACTGGTTCGTGGGGGTGGGGCCCGACAGGATCGGCGGCTCCGGTACGCTGCTCGTGGACGAAGAGCGCCAGTTGCTGTTCTTCGCCGACGGGGCTAACGCACGGGTACTCGTCTGGGACATCGACCCCGAGCGCATGCAGACGGGCGACGATGCCATCGCGGTGATCGGCCAGCCAGATTTCTACTCCAACCAGGCCGCCACCGGTACGCGTGGCCTCACACGCCCTGGCGGACTGGCCTACGACCCGCAACGGCGGAACCTGTTCGTGATGGACGGCAACCGGGTAATGGTCTTCGACGTCAGCGATCGGAGCCTCGACCAGGTGAGCGGGTTCGAGGCGTTCGCGGCGATCGGCCAGACGGACTTCGATACCAACGAACCCAACGAGGACCTGCGCAAGATCTGGAACGGGCCCTTCTCGCTGGTGCACGAATTGAATCGCCTGCTGGTGGGCTCCTTCACCAAAAACCGCGTGATGATGTTCGATGTCTCTCCGGCCATCCTGGAGGGCGCCTTCAATCCCGACGCCGTTGCGGTGCTCGGTCAGCCGGACTTCGAGACCACCGACCCGGCCGTCACGCAGACGCGCCTGACCATGACCCGGGTGGTCGTGGATACGGACCGCCAGCTTGCCTACGTGCCCGACGGCTATCCGGCCGGGAACCGCATCAACATTTTCGACATCCATCCGCAGCGAATGCAGCAGACGCTGACGCCGATGATCAGCCAGATCGGCCATATCAACCCGGAAGGCGAAGCGGACTTCCTCGCGCGCTCGGCCAATGCCCGCATCACGCCGAGGGGCTGGACCCAGGGTCGCGACGTGACCGTGGACACGGTGGATCACCGGCTCATCATGAGCGACAACTACTCTCACCGGGTGATGATCTTCGAACTCGACCGCATGAACCGCCTGCTCGAGCGCGGCGCCACCTGGGTCTTCGGCCAGGAGGATCCCGCCAGCGCGGTGCTCCTGCCGGGCCGGGACGCGACCACCATCAAGCTGCCCCTGGCGGTTGAGTACGACGAATCCCACAAGCGCCTGTTCGTGGCGGACTCGTGGAACAACCGTGTGTTGGTCTACGACATGACGCCGGGGCAGGTCAAGAGCGGCATGCCGGCTTCACACGTCCTGGGACAGCGGGACTTCGAATCCTATGAACCCATGGCGGCGCGCAACCGGATTTCCTTCGGCAGCCGCGACGGTCACGGCATCGGCCCCTCGGGAGGCCGGTCGGCGGAGCTGTCCATGGACGAGATCAATCAGCGCCTGTTCGTCACCGACGGCAGCAATCACCGGGTACTGGTTTTCGACGTGCATCCGGACCGGATCCAGAACGGCGCGGATGCCCTCGTCGTACTGGGCCAGGACGACTTCACCTCCACCGAGATCGGGCTTTCGGCGACGCGCTGGAACCTGCCGGGGGACCTGGTGTTCGACGAGAACCACCAGCGGTTGTTCGTGGAGGTGCCGTTCCAGAATCGTGTGCTCGTTTTCGACGCTCGACCGGAGCAGTTGAGCAACGGCCAGGCGGCCTCCCTGGTGATCGGCCAGTCCGACTTCAGCAGCGAGGAGTCCGGCATCTCCAGCCGCAGGATTCGCCAGCCGGACGGCATCTCCTATGACACGGCCAACGATCGCCTCTACCTGACCGACAAGGGTAACCAGCGCGTACTGGTTTTCGATGCCCACCCGGACCGCCTGGAGAATCTGCCCGAGGCCATGTCGGTGATCGGCGAGATCGACTTCGATGCCGCACGCTCGGGACCGGGCGATCCGCGCCATCATGCGGACCGCCTGTACGATCCGCGCGGCAATTATTTCGATGCCGCAGACCAGCGCCTGTTCCAGAGCGAGGGACTGAACGGACGGATGACCGTGTTCACCTTGCCGCGGGAAAGTTATCGCGTGGATCTGCCGGCGCGGTCCAATCTGCGCTACGCGTCCCTGGATGCCCGGCTTTCCACGGGTCCGCAGCCGTTGGAGTCGGGATACGCGATCGCGAACCTGAGCGCGCCGGCCCGGGTCGCCGCATTGAGTACGCACCTGGTGACGCGCGCGGTCATGCACGGTCAGAGCGAACGCGAGAGCCGCGAGTTGATCTCAGCGGCCATGTTGCCGGCAGCAGCGCCGGCGGATGCGGCACTGTTCTACGTCGACGCCCGCGATGACCGCGACACGCTGATTTCCCTGGTCAACGGCAGCGGTACGACGGCGAGCATCCGGCTCGAGTTCGAAGGTCTCAACGGCGATCTCCTGGAGCGCTCCCGGAATCTCATCGCCGGCGGTCAAATCCACGAGAGGTTCTCCGATCTGTTCAGCGAAGATGCCGGTCCCCGACGTGGCCTGCTGCGCGTCGAATCGAATCAGCCGCTGAACATGAGCGGCCTGCTCGAGATTCCCAACGGCCGCGGCGACACCATGCTGACTCCGGCACCGCAGGTCAGCGCAGGGGCTGCCTCGTTCGGACTGATGTCTGAGCGCAGTGTGCTGCCGGTGCTGACCACGGGCGCAGGGCAGCATGTGGACTACGTGCTGATGAATTCCAGCGATCGCACGGTTCGGGGCGAACTTTCGGTCACGGATCGCGCGCCTGTGCCCTATCAGATCGAGGCAGGGGGCGTGTTCATCCACGAGTCGCCGTCCACGGCGGAGCCGCTGCTGACGGGTCATGGCGTCGTCAGTGCCACGGAGGGCGAGGCGCCGGCGGCGTTCGCGGTGGTGACCTCGGCGCGGCGCGATGGCAGTGTCCGCAGCGCGCACACGGTCACCTCCCACCAGGAAGGCACGCTGTTCTGGGCGCCGGTGGATACCTATCCGGATGTCCTGCATCACGGCGACATCGACGCCGAACTGCATGTCGTCAACGAAGGGCTCGTGCCTGCGACGCTGTATCTGGAACTGTTCGACATCGATGGTGGGTCAGCGGCCAGCCATGAGCGCACGGTACCCCTTGGCGAGCGGGCGATGCTCTCGCTTGAGGAGGTTTTCGGCAGCAGCCCGATTCGCGGCAGCTTGAGGGTGTTTTCCGATACCGCGGTGACGCTGAGCCTGCTCGGGACCACGGTTACCATCAACGACGAGATGGTGGTGGCCGACGTGCCCCTGCAGGCGACGCCAGCGGAGGCTTCCGGTGAACTGCTGTACGCGATCTTCCGCAACGGGCACGGCCATGCCACCGAGGTCGTGATGGTGAACACGGACCGGGAGGCCCGCAGTGGCGAACTCAATGTGATGTCGGCGGACGGAGACCTCCGTACGTCGATTCTCAGATAACGCCTACATGAGGACCTGCAGCGGATTTGTAGCAAGAAAAACCTGGGAGAAGAACAATGCGCACTCACTCGTTGCATTCTCACGGTGCGGTTTCGCCCGCCGCTTGCCTGCTTTTTCTTTTCGGTTCCATTCCCGCGCCCCTGACGGCGCAGGAGTCGGACGATCTGGAGGAAGTCGTCGTCACCGGCTCGTTCATCGCCCGCCCTGCCGACAGGCCGCAGCCCGTGACGGTCATCGACAATTCCGAGTTGATCAACCAGAACCGGGGTTCGCTCGCGGAGGTCTTCAAGGACCTGCCGGAGGTGACCGGCACGGTGTCGACAATCAACTGGTCGGAAGGCCAGGACTCGCCCACGAACACGGTCAACCTGCGCGGGCTCGGAGCACGTGCAACGCTGGTGTTGCTCAACTCCAGGCGCCAGACCATCGACGGCAGTTCCAACAGCCAGGGACTCAGCGCGGTCGACATCAACAACCTGGCGCCGCCGATCATGATCGAACGCATAGAAGTGCTCGGCGACGGCGCCTCAGCCCTCTACGGCAGCGACGCGGTGGCGGGCGTGGTCAACTTCATCACCCGCAACGACTTCGAGGGCGCGGAACTTCGGGTGAGCACACTGTGGAACGAGGACGCCGATTCCTCGACGCCCGAGTACAACGTCGCGGGGCTCTTCGGTACCCAGGGAGATACGACCGGTATCGTGGCCGGCTTCGAGTACGCCAGCACGGAGCAGGTGCAAAGCGACCACCGCTACGATACGGAGCGCCTGAAACTGTCGCTGATCTCCGCGTTCGGCAATCCGGGCAACTTTCAGCCCGCGACACCGACGGGCCGTCCGGCGGGTGGGCCGTTTCCGGACCCGCTCTGCGGCGATCCGTCCATCGCGGTCAGCGATGACGGCGTGGAACATGGCTTTCTCGTCGGGCCGCTGTGCCGCATGGCGCTGGCCTATGGACGCAGCCTGGTTCCGGATTCGCAGCGCTTCAACGGACTCGCCGTGGTCACGCACGACTTCGGCTATGAGGTGATCGCCCAGGTGGAAACCGGATTCGCGCGGACGCGCTACTCCAACAACTTCGGTTACGGGCTGCCCATCGTGGCGCCGCCGCTGCCCTTCGTACCGCGGACCTATCCGGGCGTCATTGCCGCCATCGCGGCGGATCCGAATTTCGCGGTCCGCGACTACTTTGTCTGGTTCCGCGAGAAGAGCGGGGCCTATGAGAATCCGGCGCCGCAGACATTTGAGCAGGATACCTACCGACTGGCCGCCTCGCTGGAGGGACCGTTGGGCGATTCGGGTTGGGACTGGACGTTTTCCGGCACGTATTCCACCAACGACTCCCGATTTGTCGACGTCGAGGCAATTCGCGCTCGCCTGGACCTGGCGCTGCGCGGGCTCGGCGGACGCGCCTGCAATCCCGTTACCGGAACCCCGGGCGAAGGCAACTGCAAATACTGGAATCCCTTTGCCAACCGGATGCTGGCGTCGCCCGGCGATCCTCACTTCAATGACCCGGACGTGCTGGACTGGTTTTCCGCCGGTCGCAGTATCGACGGAGGCGCGGATCTGACGACCTTCGACGTGGTCTTGACCTCGGGCGAGCTCTGGGAGATGGCGGGCGGTCCCAGCGGTCTTGCGGAGGGCGTGCAATGGCGTTCCCAGGATTACTTCAACGATCGCGACGACATCAGCGAGGGTGGCGGCTGGGCGTTCAATACCCAGGCGTTGGGCGATTTTGGCGGCAATCGGGAAACGGGGATGAACCCCAGCGACTGGGCCGAGGACCAGTTGGCGGCTCGTTATGAGCATTCCGGCGCCCATGACTCGGTGGAACCGAAGGTGGGCTTGCTGCTGACGCCCTCGGATGGGCTCTTCATCCGCGGCACCTGGGGTACCTCGTTCCGCCAGGCCAGCGAGGCCCAGAGCTTCGGTCAGACCGCCGTGGGCACCGCTGCGCTGTTCATCGGCGGCGACCAGATCAATGCTCGCGCCCAGGCAACCGGGAATCCGAACCTGGCGCCGGAAACATCCGAGAATTTCACGGCGGGAATTACCTGGGACATTACCGATCGGTTCACCCTTGACCTGAATTACTATACGGTGGAATTCGAGGATCTGATCGTGCCGGAAAGCGCAAGCGCAGTGCTGAACGCAGACCTTGAGGACGGCTTCATCACGGACCCGCGGATCGTGTTGCCGGCGGGTGCGCCTACCGAGGCCTGCTAGATTTCCCGCAGTAACCAGACGCCGGTGCCCAATCCCAGGACGCATCCCAACGAATGCCTTTCGGGATTCGACGTGCTGCTGTACGACCTGAGCTACATCAACCAGGACTTCTGGAAGACCTCCGGTATCGACTTCGGTCTGATGTTCAACACGGAAACGGCCTCAGGGGCGCAGTGGGGCGTTGCTCTCAACGGCGGCTACATTCTCGACTACGAGATCACCAGCGAGGGCCGCTTGTTCGACGGCGTAGCCAGCCACAACGGGGCCAATCAGGGCGTGCCGATGCCGGAAGTGCGGGGTAACCTGATCTTTGACTGGGAGCGGCAAAACCACTACTTCCGCGGGACAGTGCGGTACATTTCGGCGCTGGACGAGGACAATCCGAACAACACGATGACCGAAGAACGCGCGTTCACCACGCTGGACGTACTCTACGATTACACGCTGCCCGGAGGTAACGGCTCGCGGACGCTCACACTGTCGGTGCAGAACCTGACGGACGAAGTGGACCCGCTCAAGCACGGCAACCTGTCCACGTCGACAAGCATGATCTACGACGTACGCGGCCGGCGCGTCGGCCTGGCCTGGCGACAGTCGTTCTAGGGTCAAAGAGGGTCTCACGCGCGCAGTTTTCGGTTCGCCTCGTACCGACGGACGGTCCGTTGGACATCGCGAGTGCCGAACGTATGATGTGAACCGAAAACCAGATCAGCGATTCGGAAGGAAACAATGAACAGAGCATCCCTTCTTCTGGGCGGGCTCCTGGGTGCCTGCGCAGTCCATGCGCAGCAAACGGGCTTGCCGGCCAGCGACACGCTCGGAGCCGACGACATCGCCGGCAACCCGACATTCATCGGCGGCGTGGCCAATGGCGGAGGCACGAGCCACGGCGTCTGGTGACCCGGAAGCGTGGCTTTGGACAAGGCCAACAATCGACTGTTCATCGGACACCACGGCAACTCCCGTTACGACGTCTATCCTCTCGGCGATGACGGACTGCCCGAGCAGCGTCACGCCGATTACGGCATCGGCCGCAGCCTCATCGGGCGCGGTTTCGCTTTTGCTCCGCTCGGTCGGACCTACCTGAACTTTCCCTTCGGCGGCTCGGTCGACGAGGTCAACCAGCGGCTGTTCGTGACCGACAACGCGAGCCTCGGCCCGCCCGGTTTTCGAATTCTGGTTTTCGACGTCCGACCGGAAAGCCTGGCTCAACTTGAACGCGGGGAACTCCCCGAAGCCATCGGCGTGCTCGGACAGCCCCATTTCGAGACGTGGTCGCCGGGCGAGGGTCCCGCGACGATCGGCGGCGGCGGGTTCGGTATCGTCGATTCCGAGCGTCAGCTTTACTTCTTCGCCGACAGCGGCAACAACCGCGTGTTGGTCTGGGATGTCCATCCGGACCGGTTCGAGAACGGCATGGACGCAAAGTTCGTGATCGGCCAGCCCGACCTTGCGGCCCGCCAGCGGGGATTGGGCCGGAATCGCTTCGCGGGCGTCGGCGGAGTCGCCTACGATGACGCGCTTGAGCACCTGTACGTCGCCGACGGCGGTAATCGCCGCATCCTGGTATTCGACGTCAGCGACGAAAATCTCGATTCGGGAATCGAAGCCTTTGCGGTGATCGGGCAGGACGATTTCCAGTCGCAGGAACCGCGTACCGACCTCAGGAGGTACGGCTCAGGCAGGATGTCGGTCGATACGCAGAATCACCGGCTCTTCGTCGGCGAGCAGTTCGGCAATCGCATCCTCGTCTTCGACGTCCATCCGGACAAGCTGAACGGCGCACTGAACGAAGATGCCGTCGCCGTTCTGGGTCAGCCCGATTTTCAGTCGACGGACCCGGCCGTTTCGCAGACCCGCCTGACCATGCCGAGGGTCACCATCGATTCCGAGCGGCAACTGGCCTATGTGCCGGACGGTTACCCGGCCGGCAACCGGATCAACATCTTCGACATTCATCCGGACAGGATGCAGACCACGGCAACCCCGATGCTCGACCAGCTCGGTCACATCAACCCCGAGGGCGAGCCGGACTTCCTGGCCCGCTCGGCCAACAACCGAATCTCACCGCGCTACTGGACCCAGGCGAGGGACGTGTCGCTCGACACGGTCGATCATCGGCTGTTCGTCAGCGACAACTACGGGCATCGCGTGCTCATCTACCCGTTGGACCGCATGAACCGGGTCCTCGACCGCGGCGCCCGCTGGGCACTGGGCCAGCCGGATACGCAAACGAGCGTGCTGCGCCCGGGCCAGGACGCGACGAGCATCAAGCTGCCCCTGGCGGTCGAATACGACGACTCCCACAAGCGGCTGTTCGTGGCCGACACCTGGAGCGACCGCGTGCTGGTTTTCGACATGACGCCGGGTCAGGTCGAAAGCGGAATGGAAGCCTCCCACGTCCTCGGGCAGGCGGACTTCACCTCATACGATCCGCGCGCTGCCCGCAACCGGATCTATTTCGGGTCCCGTGCCGGCCGCGGCATCTATCCGAGCGAGGCGCGCGCTGCGGAAATGGTGATGGACCGGGTCAATCAGCGGCTTTTCGTCACCGACGGCGGCAATCATCGGGTACTCGTCTTCGACGTGCATCCGGAGCGGATCGCGAACGGCGCCGATGCCATTGCCGTGCTCGGCCAGGACGATTTCACGTCGACGGAAACCGGGCTGTCGCGCACGCGCTGGGAATTGCCGGGCGATCTCGAACTCGACGAGGCGAACCAGCGACTCTTCGTGGGCGTGGCCTGGCAGCATCGCGTGCTGGCGTTCGACGTGCATCCGGACAGGCTTCAAAATGGCCAACCGGCATCGTTCGTCATCGGCCAGCAGGACTTCAGGAGCGGCACGCCCGGCCTGTCTCAAACCAGGTTCAGACAGACCGACGGGCTGTCGTACGACACCGTGAACGACAGGCTCTACGTCACCGACAAGTACAACCACCGGGTTCTGATCTACGACATTCCCGCAGGGCATACGGCGAATCTGCCCGCGGCGTCCGCTGTGATCGGCGAACAGACCTTTGACGCCGTCGAGATGGGGCCGGGCGACCCGCGCCACCACCCGGACCGGCTCCACGATCCCCGGGGAAGCGACTTCGACTCCGCCGACCAGCGGCTCTTCCAGAGTGAAGGGCTCAACGGGCGGATGACGGTCTTCACCATGCCTCGCGTCGACTACCGGGTAGATCTGCCGGCACGCTCGCAACTCGCATACGAATCGCTCGATGCGCAGATGTCGATCGGTCCTGAGCCCCGGTCGATCGGTTACTCCGACATGGAGCTGGACGGTGCCGCTGAGCTTGTGGCGCTCAGTGGTCACTTGCTCACCACGGCGACGATGGACGCCGACAGCGAGCGGCAGAGCAGGGTGCTCGAAACCGAAGTCATGCTCGACGTGCCCGACCCTGCGCAGTCCGCATTGTTCTACGTGGACACGCGCGACGGCAGGACCATGGACCTGTCGATCGTGAACGGCAACGACGCCGCGGTCGACGTGCAACTCGAGTTGCGCACGACCGAGGGTGGTACGGCCACGCAACGCCGCCAATTGGCCGCGGGCGGGCAATGGAGCCTGGATACCGGAGAATTGCTTTCCGGTGAGACGCAGGCGGCACTGGCCGTTACGGCGGACGCGCCCGTCAGCGCGAACGGCGTACTGAGGATTCCTGACGGTCGTGGTGGAACCTTGCTTGCCGCGGCGCCACGAGCCAGGAATGCCGAAAGCGAGCTGCTCTCGCAACGACGCGTATTGCCGGCCGTGACCACGGGAGCCGGCCAGCAGATCAGCTACGTGCTGCTGAACCCGACCGAGGAAGCGATGAGCGGTGTGCTCGAGGTCGATGGCGAACTCGTGAACTTCGAAATCGCCGCGGGCGGCGTGTTCGTGCACGAAACAGAGCAGGACACGAGACCGGCGGCAAGCGGTTTCGGTATCGTCAGGGCCGTTCAGGGCAATGCACCGAGTGCCGCTGCGCTTGTTCTGGCCGAGCGCAGGGACGCCACGATCCGCAGCGCCCACATCGTCAACTCCCACCAGGAAGGTACGCTGATGTGGGCTCCCGCCGTCACCTACCCGAGCCTGCTGCGCCACGGCGACATCGATCTCGCGATGAGCCTGGTCAACGAAGGCCGGGTGCCGGCAACCGTATACCTCGAACTGTTCGATCTTGACGGCAACTCGATCGCGAAACACGAACGCATCGTGCCGCTGGGCCGGCAGGTCGAGTTGTCTCTGGAAGACGTGTTCGGCCGAAGCCCGTTGCGCGGCACCGTCAGGGTGTTTTCCGATTCGGACATCGCCGCCCTGCTGCAGCGCAAGACCAGAAACATCCTCGGCGAACTCGTCGTCACGGACGTTCCCCTGCAGCAGGCCGGCAACGCCACCGACGCGCTGCTCTACCCGCGCTTTACCAACGGCGAAGGCAGCGCGACGGAGCTGATCGTCATCAACACCAGTCAGGGCACGCGGGAGGGGGCACTCAGGGTTCGATCGCCGGAGGGCGAGCCGCAGACTCTCGTGCTTCGCTGAACGACGGCTACGTGCGTCGCGGCTAACGCTCCGGGGAGCACGACGGGCCCGCGCAGATCAGGCGCGTGCCGTCCTCGAGTGTCGCTTCGAGGTAGTACATCGTACGCTCACGGTGTCCCGGCCAACCGGTGATCGAAATCAGCTCGCCGGCGACGAAGCGGTCCGTCTCGAAGTTCATGCGCCGCATCGTGTTGATGGCTCCGAATTCGACGAGCCATTCCGTGCCGCCGATATCCGGCGTGACGACACTGAGATGGGAATGCGGATTCCGCCAGGCCACGTCCGTCAACCGGCCCTCGATGGTGACGACCCTGCTCTGATCGAAGTTGACGGCGATCGAGTGGTGGGCGAAGGCGCCGCCAACGACAAACAGGCCGACAAGCAGCGCCGCAGACTTGATGTTCATGTGCCCTGGTACCGTTTCAGTCCGGTGTGACGATACTCGCCTCTTCCGGCAGGCAGCCGTAGTCGAGCAGTTCAAATTCCGTGGCCACGTAATTGAACGTGACGACGAACGACCGCCTGAAGACGACCGGATCGACGTGTGTGATTTCGATCGTGAGGCCGTCGGCGCTGCGCGTCAGCCTCTCGATGGTCCGCATTCGGCGGCTTTGCGGCAGCCCCGCCCAGTCGGCCATCGTCGCGACGTAGCCGCGTTCGTAGTCGCTTGAGTCTATGACGAGGGTATCGCCGTCGTACCACGCGACGGATCGTCCAAGTGTGGGGAGTCCGTCGATGCCGAGTGCGTCAGGCGGGCCGCCTTCGGCCGCCAGCGGAATCACGCGATCGAGATCCATGAACTCGTACCTCAGGCGGACGTGATCGGCGTCCTGACTGACCTGCACGACGACGTTCGGGTTCCACCATACGCGAGTCCAGCTCGCCGGGACGCAGTCGTAGACGGGATCGTCGGTCTGGTAGTCGTATTCGTCCCGGCGGCGCTGCCCCTCGGTTGTCAGGAGTTCGCCGTCGATGAGCTGACCGATCTCGCCAAGGCCGACGAAGTCCCCGCGAATGTAGCCCGGAAATCTCACCGATGAATGGAAAGGGACCTCGATGTGTCGGATAATGTGAGTTAGCTCAACAACTTACATC
>JAQAJI010000061.1 GCA_028278665.1 Candidatus Rariloculus versatilis | reverse complement strand
TTTCGCGCCCTGGATGGTAATGCCCACGGGCCTGGCAGCCATGAACTTCGCCGCTACCACCTTCACGGCTGGCTATGCGACAGTAGCGCAGATGTCCGGATCGCATCGGCCATGACCGCAAGCGGGCAGCGAAACGAAACGGGCGCAGTTTCCTTGCCGCCATTGGATACGCCGTGAACGAAATTCTCGCCGACATGCGCGTCGTCGAGGCGTCCGCCTTCATAGCGGCGCCTTACGGCGGGCTGCTGCTCGCGCAGATGGGGGCCGACGTCATCCGCATCGATCCCGTCGGCGGTGGGTTGGACCACCGCCGCTGGCCCGTGACAAAGGACGGCCGGAGCCTCTATTGGGCGGGCCTCAACAAGGGCAAGCGGTCGATCATGCTCAACGTGCGCGATCCGGAGGGCCGCGAACTCGCGCAGGCGCTGATGACCCGGTCCGGTCCGAACGCGGGCCTCGTCATCACGAACCTGCCTGTGCGCGGCTGGCTCGACTACGAGGCACTGCGTGCGAAACGCGCGGACCTGGTCATGGTCGCGGTAGTCGGAAGTCGCGATGGCCGGGTCGCGCTGGATTACACGGTCAACGCGGCCGCCGGGTTTCCGTTTGTGACGGGTCCGCCGGATCACGAGGGACCGATCAATCACGTCATGCCCGTCTGGGACGTCGTTGCCGGCTGCTCGGTGGTTCAGGCACTGCTCGCCGCCGAGCGCTTCCGGCGCGACACGGGCGAAGGACAGCTCGCGCGGCTTGCGCTTGGCGATACCGCGTTCGCGACGCTCAGCCATCTCGGTTACCTCGCGGAAGTCGAGGTCAATGGCGTTGAACGTCCGCGCACCGGAAACGATGTCTACGGCAGTTACGGGCGCGACTTCGAAACGGCTGACGGACGGCGGGTCATGGTTACAGCGATGACTGTGCGTCATTGGCAGGCCTTGCTTGAAGCGACCGGCACCGCCGAAGCGATGCGCGCGCTCGAGCAGCGGATCGGAGCCGATTTGCGCAACGAGGAACACCGCTATGCGGCACGCCATGCGATAGGCGAGATTCTCGAACCCTGGTTCCGGGTGCGCGGCCTCGCCGAGGTGCGTGCCGCGCTCGATGCCGGGGGCGCATGCTGGGGACCGTACCAGACGTTCACTCAAGCCCTGGCCGAAGATTCAGGCGTCTCGGCGGCAAGCCCTCTGTTTGAGGAGATCGAGCAACCGGGAATCGGTACTCACCGTGCGGCCGGCGGCGTCATCGATTTCGGCGCGTCGCCGCGAGTGCCGGTGCGGCCGGCGCCGGTCCTCGGGCAACACACCGACGCAGTGCTCGCCGACGTGCTCGGGCTGTCGGCTGGCAGGATCGGCGAACTTCATGACGCCGGGATCGTCGCAGGTCCGCTTCGATAGGGGGGACTCGACGCTCTCGCCGGTCAGCGCGATCGCGACCCGGGGGTTCACCACCGTTCCGGATTCCTTGAACTGTCAATGCCGCGGTCGCGGCAAAACGTACCGTGCAGAGCGACTCGAAGGGTAGCCCGGACGAGCGCAAGTGCTGGTTGAGAGCGCGGTGCAGAAAAATTCGGGGGTGTGAAAGCGAACCGGCGAGCGTGTACACTGAGCGGTCGTCGGGCGTCCGGGCTGGGAGAGTGTAAGTCGTTGAGAAGTCTTGAGTTATCCAGAAAATGGATGTCCCGTTCCGAGATTCGGGGAGATTTGCGGGCCCGGTAACTCCGGTCCTGCGAACTATCGCGGCATGGCAAGAGAACAATTCGCAAACCGATTCGCCGAACGGGTGCTCCGAGCCCGCTGGCTGGTCATCGCCGGGACTCTGGTGTGGGTTGCGGTGGCGACAAGCGGCATCGCCCGGTTCGAACTCGCCGCCGACTACCGCATCTTCTTCGACGACGACAACCCGCAGCTTCTGGGCCTGGAAGCACTGGAGAACACCTACGGGAAGAACGAGAACATCGCCTTCCTGATCGTTCCGGACGATGGCGACGCGACCTCAGAAGACGCTCTCGAAGCGGCCGTCTGGCTCACGGATGCCGCCTGGCAGGCGCCCTGGTCGCGGCGCGTCGATTCACTCGCCAATTTTCAGAACACGACCGCCGACGGCGATGACCTGTACGTACGCGACCTCATTGATCCCCTTGTGCTGTCCGATGCCGCAGCGCGATCGCGAATCCGCGAAATCGCGTTGTCGGACCCGCGTATTGAAGGCAGCATTCTGGCCCGCAACGGCGACGTCAGCGTCGTCAACGTCACGATCGAACTGCCGGTCGAAAACCAGTTGGAGGCCGTGGCCGAAGTTGCCGAGTTCGCCAGGGCACTAAGCGCGCAGGCAGAGGAAAGATTTCCGGACATAGACCTGCGCACGGTCGGCACGGTGATGGTCAACCAGACGTTCGTCGAAGCCTCCATCGACAGCCAGATGATCTTCCTGCCCGCAAGCCTGCTGCTCATGGCCGTGGTTCTCGGCGTCCTCGTCCGTGGCTGGGCGGGTGTGTTGGGGACCGGGATCGTCATCGTGTTTTCGATTCTCGCGTCGATGGGCCTGGGCGTCTGGGCCGGTTTACCCTTTTCCCCGCCCATCGCGCCGGCGCCGACCATCGTGCTGATGATTGTCGTGGCGAGCTGCGTGCACCTGCTGGTGGGGTTGCAGCAGCGCTTGCGAGCGGGGGACTCCAGGCACGATGCCATCGCAGGATCGGTCAGTCTCAACCTGCAGCCGATATTTCTTGCGAGCCTCACCACGGCGCTGGGGTTCCTGAGCATGAACTTCTCCGAAGTGCCGCCCTACCGTGACCTCGGCAACTTCGTCGCCTTCGGCATCGGCGCCTCGTTCGTTCTTTCGGTGACCTTTCTGCCAGCGCTGCTTTCGCTTCTCCCGCTGCGTGCCGCGAGGGAACGACAGTTTGGCGGATTCTCGATGAGGCAACTTTCGGACATTGCATTGCGCCACAGAAAGGTGGTGTTCGTCGTCTGGCTGGTGATCGTGGCCGCGATGATCGCGGCCATTCCGCGCAACGAACTCAACGATGTGCTGGTTCATTTCTTCGATGAGAGCGTCGAGTTTCGGCAGGATACGGACTTCATGGACGAGCGCCTGAGCGGTAATACCCTGCTCGAGTACTCGCTGCATGCTGACACCGAGGGCGGCGTGACCGGTCCGGAATTCCTCACCGAGGTTTCAAACTTCGCCGAGTGGTACCGGGACCAGCCGCCGGTACGCCATGTGGCGGTCATCACCGACACCTTCAGGCAACTCAACCAGAGCATGCACGGCGACGATCCCACCGAGTATCGGATTCCCGAAAGCCAGGAGCTCGCAGCGCAATACCTGTTGCTCTACGAGCTTTCGCTTCCGCAGGGTCTGGACGTGAACAACCAGATCGACCGGTCCAGAACGTCCACGCGAGTTTCGATATCGGCCGAGACGCTGTATTCGGCGGACCTGCTTGAGCTCAACGCCCGTGCCGAGGCCTGGCTTGCGGATAACGCGCCAAGTGTGGATGACGTCAACAGCACCGGACCCGCGACGCTCTTCGCCTACATCGGGCAACGCAACATCCGCGCCATGCTGCTCGGGACGGTGGTTGTGCTCGTGGCCATTTCCGTCATTCTTCTCGTCACACTTCGGTCGCTGCGGGTGGGCCTGATCAGCATCGTTCCGAATCTGATTCCCGCGGTGCTCGGCTTCGGCGTCTGGGGGCTGACGGTCCAGCAGGTGAGTCTCTCGCTGTCTGTCGTCGTGGCAATGACCGTCGGTATCGTCGTGGACGATACGGTGCATTTTCTGAGCAAGTACCTGCGTGCGCGGCGCGAATACGGCCACGACCCCGAAGATGCGGTGCATTACGCCTTCGATACGGCTGGCCGGGCGCTCGTCACGACGACGGTCGTGCTCGTCTCCGGTTTCCTTATCTTCGCGTTTTCGCCGATGATTCCCACGGCACAGGTCGGGATCCTGACCGCGATGATCATCGGTTTTGCGCTCATTGCCGACCTGACGCTCCTGCCGGCATTGTTGACGGCGGTGGACCGGGGCCCTGCAAAGCGGGCCGCGCCGGCGTCCTGATCCGCCGAATGAGAAATTTCCTGTCCCTGCTTGATATTCACGACTCGGCTGCGAACGGACATGTTCAACAACCCATTTAACTCGTTTCACGATACTGTTGCCGAAGCGAAGGAAGAGCGCGAACAGCTCGACCGGCTGCTGACGATTTCCACACCGCGGGAACGTCTGCTCGTCGCCGGCATCGCGCTGCTGTTGCTCATCCTCGGTGCGTGGCTCTTCTTCGGCCGCGTGGCCCTGAGCGTCGCTGTTGACGGCGTGCTGGTCGAGCCCGCGGGCAATCAGCCCATCGAAGCGCTCGTCTGGGTCGAGGGAGACGTCGCGGCGCGCATCGCGAGCGGTATGCCTGCGGTGATCGCGCTGACGTCGGCGGATGGCGAAGCGGACACGCTTCGCGGTGAGCTTGCGAGTGTTGCCGCCGTGCCCTTGTCGGAGGCGCTGGGTGAGTTTGAGTCCGCCGCGCCGCTTTCCCTGTACCGACTCGGTATCGCTCTGGATGCGGCCATTGATCCGGCGTCCCTTGCGGGCAGCGAAACCAGGATCGTCATTGGAATCGGCCGTGAACCGCCGATCGCGCTTTTCGGAATGAGGCGCCCCTAGGATGCTGCCGCGCGCCTCCAAAGGGGCAAGCGCCAGGTCCGCATCGGAACCCCGCAAGCACAGGGTCCGCACGCCCATAGTGTTGCAGATGCACGCGACGGAGTGCGGCGCCGCCTGCCTGGGCAGCATCCTGGGCCACCACGGGCGCTGGGTGCCGCTGACCGAATTGCGCGAGAAGTGCGAGGTCAGCCGCGATGGCAGCAGCGCCGCGAGTATCGCACGCGCCTCCCGACACTACGGCCTCGAATGCAGAGGACTCAGCATTCGCGCCCATCAGCTAAAGAAGGTGGAATTGCCTGCAATCGTGTTCTGGCAATTCAGCCATTTCGTCGTCGTGGAAGGGTACGACGAGCGCTTCTTCTATCTGAACGATCCGGCCACAGGGCGGCGCAGGCTCACCGCGGAAGAGTTCGCCCGGGGCTACAGCGGAATCACGCTTCGATTCAGGCGCGGCGACGATTTCAGGACCGGTGGAGAGCAGCCCGGCTTGTTCGGGCAATTGCGCGGCTTGCTCGCCGGATCGGGGGGCGTACTTGGCGTCGCGGTCGCCTGTGCTCTCATGCTGACCTTGCTGTCGCTTGTCGTCCCTGTATCTCTGGGTGTCTTCGTCGACAGCGTTCTCGAAAATCGGGGTGGATGGGGCGCAGTGGTGGCCGCCTTGCTTGGCGGCGGCGTCCTGGTCTACGTGCTGTTCCTTCTCAAGCACCGATTCCTGCAGCGGCTCGCAATCCGGATATCGGTGATCGGCTATGATCGGGGACTGTCGCGCCTGCTTCGACTGCCGGTGGAGTTCTTTGCCCACAGGTTGGTCGGCGATCTGACCGACCGAGTCTCGTCGATCGACAGAGTGGCGAAGAATCTGACGGACCAGTTCCTTGTGCTCCTCATAGACATGGCAATGAGCGTGGTCTTGCTCGTCGCGATGCTCGCCTACGACGTCGCGCTTACGCTCGTCGTGCTCGCGCTGGCCGTCCTCCACGGCTTGCTGGCCCAATTCCTCAACTCGTTGCGTGCCGTACGAGTCCAGGCGATGCGGCGCGAACAGGGCTTGCTGATCGGCTTCGGCATGCAGATGTTGAGTCATGCGGACAACCTGCGCATGACGGGATCCGATGACCGCTTCTTCTCGCGCTGGAGCGGCCAGCAGGCGCGCGAACTGCACGCGCGCCAGCACTGTTCCGAACTCGGCCACGTCAACTCCGCGCTTCCGGGCCTCATTGCGATACTTCGAAGTGCTGCGATCCTGGGTCTCGGGGGAAGCATGGTCGTCAGCGGAGCCATGACCTTGGGATCGCTGGTCGGATTCTATATCCTGGCCGAGATGTTTCTGGCACCTGTCGGGCGCTTTCTGGAGTTCGCCGACAAACGCCAGGCTATCGAAACCGACTTGCAACGCCTGGAAGACATCGCAAGGACCGCCGAAGACCCCGGTTTCAGCCGCCGAAGTCCGGATTCCGGGTCGATCCCCACGTTCAACGGCCGGCTCCAGCTTGCAGGCCAGCTTGAACTCAGAGACGTTACGTTCGGGTTCAACAAGAGCCGCCCGCCGCTGGTCAAGGATTTCAACCTCGCGATCAAGCCCGGGCAGCGAGTTGCCCTGGTCGGTCCCAGCGGTTCCGGCAAGTCGACGGTGGCGCGCTTGGTTTCGGGGATCTATCGGCCCTGGTCGGGCGACATCCTGTTCGACGGCCACGCGCGCGACGAGATTCCCGAGGAAGTGCTGCGCCGGTCCATTTCCATGGTGGATCAGGAGGTCGTGCTCTTTTACGCGTCGGTGCGCGACAACATCACCATGTGGAACCCGGCCATCCCGGATGAAGTCCTCATTGCCGCTGCGCGCGATGCCTCGATCCATGACGAGATCCTTGCGAGGCCGCTCGGATACGCAACCCGGGTCGAGGAGGGCGGAGCGAATTTCAGCGGCGGGCAGCGGCAACGCATGGAAATCGCGCGCGCGCTGGTGGGCAATCCGACCGTACTCGTCCTGGACGAGGCGACCAGCGCTCTCGACGCCGCGACAGAGGAATGCGTTGACGATGCCCTGCGGCGTCGCGGCGTTACCTGCCTGATCGTGGCGCACCGGCTCAGCACCGTGCGGGATTGCGATGAGATCATCGTGCTCGATGCGGGCGTTGAAGTGCAGCGCGGCACGCACGACGAGTTGATCGCTAACCGGGACGGTACGTACTACAACCTGGTCAAGTCGGGCTGATGCGAATCACACGGCCGCAATACACATTGATCACCGAGCTCGCTGCTCGCTCGGGCACGACCGTACCCTGCGCGGGCAACCTGCCCGTGCAGCTCGACGATGCGGACAGTGTCTGGTTCATCGATCAGGGCACGGTCGATCTGTTCCTGGTCGAATACCGGGACGGGGTGGCGCAGGCGGCACCGCAGCACCTGCTGCGCCGCGAAGCGGGCGGATTGCTGCCTGGCGTCGCCTCAAACGTACAGGACGACAAGGGCACGGCGCTCAGCGTAGTCGCCAAGGGACTGCCGGGTACGCTTCTGAAATGTCTGCCGGTGTCCCTGCTCTCCGAAGTTCGGCCGGCAGAACTGGCGGAACAGACCGATGCATGGGTGAGCGACGTCACTGTCGCGCTATCGCGCTTCGTGGGCCGCTTTCCGCGCCCGACCGCTCTCGCCGAACCCGATCTCGCCCGAAAACACGGCCCCGGCACGCTGTCCGTCCGACGCGGCGTCGTATGGGTGTCCGTACCGGCGCGCGGCGCGAGCCTCTACCTGGACATGATCGACCATACGGAGCTTGCCCAGGCGAGCGGTCCAAACGAAGACGTGATCCCGCTGACGCGGACGAGCTGGCTGAGCTTGTTCGACGAGGCGGAAGTGTCCGGGAAATCGTCTGAAACGCTGGCGAAGGACGGCCTGCTGCTGGGGGCGCTCGCTTCGTTTCACGCGGTTGCCTTCGCGCTGGAGCGCCTCAACCGCAGGTTGGCCGTGGTCGATGACGCGAATCTCGAGCGCGAGCGAACCACCAGCCACCGAACCGCAGAAACGGCCGCCCGACAGAGGCTGTTCAATATCTATGACCTGCCGCTTGACCGGGATGCCACGGTCGAGGACACGGCCCTGGCGGATGCGCTCGAAGTCATCGGCCGTCACCAGGGCATCGATTTCAGGATTCCGGCTCGCTCGGGATTTTCCGACACAGCCATCGGCCTCGTTGACGTTCTCGATGCGTCCGGCGTTCGCGCCAGGCGCGTGCGATTCAGGGAGGAGGGCAAGTGGTGGCGCGGCGACAGCAACGCGTTGCTCGCATTCCGTGCCGAGGACGGTCAGCCCGTTGCATTGCTGCCCGGTATGTTCGGGCGCTACAGGGAGATCGATCCGGTCAGCAAGCGCAGTGTCCGGGTCACGGCGGATCGCGCCGCAGCGTTGCAACAGGAAGCGTGGATGTTCTATCCGCCGTTGCCGCCGGGCAACGTGACCCCGGGAGACCTGCTGCGAAAAGCGCTGCACGGTTCGTCCGGGGATCTGTTGCGGCTGGTGATTGCCGGGCTTCCGGGCGGTCTGATCAAACTGCTGCCAGCGATCGTGCTTGGATTCGTGGCGAACCAGGTCACCGCGGGCGGGAGCGCCGGCGCACTGTACACGGTGGCCGCGGCGCTCGCCGGGTTCGGCCTGCTCGGCGCACTGCTGCACCTGCTGCAAAGCACGGCGATGATGCGGCTCGAGGGGCGCTCGGCGTCGCGGGTGGAAGCCGCCTTCTGGGACCGCCTCATGCGGCTGCCGCCGAGCGTCCTGCACCGCCACCCGTCCGGCGATCTGGCCATGTCGGGGATGACGTTCCAGAATCTTCGCGACGGCTTGCAGGGGCTCGTCGCCGACAGCCTGCTGTCGATCGTGTTCCTGTTGCCGGTTTTCGGCGTCATCTTTTTCTACGATGCCACGCTCGGGGTCATCGCTCTCGTCTTCAGCCTGGTTTCGCTGCTGGTCACCGTAGCGCTCGGCATGCGCCAGATATCGCCGTACGGGCGGATGATCAGCGCAGCACGCCGCGTGGCCGGGCGGCTGTTCCAGATCGTGGGCGGCATAGCCAAGCTGCGGGTGGAAAACGCGGAGGGGTCAGCGTTCGCCATGTGGGCACGAGACTATCGCGATCAGAAACGTGCGGAACTGGAACTCGGCGAACTCGAGGGACACGTCCGGGCGTTTGGCGCCGCACTCCCCTTCATCGCGGCCGGCGTGCTGCTGCTCGCGGTGGTCACGCTGGACGGCCGAAACGTCCCGGTCGGCGACTTTCTCGTCGTTTACATTGTTTTCATTGCTTTCCAGTCCGCCATCGCCCGGCTTGGCGAGTCCTTCGGCACGGTTGCCGCGATGGTTCCGGCGTTCGAGCAGATGCGCCCGCTGCTTGCGGCGATCCCGGAAGAAGAGGTCGAAGGAGAGCCGGTAGAACGCCTGGGCGGGGAAATCCTGTTTGACCACGTTTCGTTCCGCTACGACCCCGACGGTCCGCTCATTCTCGACGACGTCACGATTCGCGCCCGCCCCGGTGAATTCGTCGCGATTGCCGGCGAGTCCGGTGCGGGCAAGAGCACGCTGTTCCGCCTGGCGCTTGGAATCGACCGGCCGTCCGCAGGCGCGGTGTACTACGACGGGCGCGATCTGAAACACCTGAACCTGAAACAGGTGCGCCGGAATATCGGCGCGGTGCCGCAGTCGGTTCGACTGCATCCCCAGGATCTCTGGGACAACATCGTCGCGCATCACGAGGGAACCACCACCGACGAAGTGTGGCAAACGGCCCGAACCGCGGGAATCGAAAGCGAAATCAAGTCCATGCCAATGGGCATGATGACGATGGTCGGGGCCAGTGGATCGGTCGTCTCCGGCGGCGAGAGCCAGCGCGTGACGATCGCCCGTTCCTTGATCGGCAACCCGCGCATCATGTTGCTGGATGAGGCAACCAACTGGCTCGACAACGAAAGCCAGGCCGAAGTCATGCACAACCTGGCCCTCCTGACGTCGACACGGATCGTTATCGCCCACCGGCTGTCGACGCTCGAACAGGCTGATCGCATCTACGTCCTGCAGGCGGGCAAGGTCGTGCAAAGCGGCTCGTTCACCGAACTCATGGAAGTCGAGGGCGTATTCAAGGAGCTGGTCAGGAGGCAGGTCGCCTGACCAGGCCATGAAAGAACCCGTTGACGCGACAGCAAAGCTCCTCTCGAGAGCCGGGGAAGACAGCGAGTTTCGCGCGCTGCTGCTCGCAGATCCCAGGTCTGCGCTCGAGCAGGAACTCGGCCTGACTCTGGCCCGGGGCCATGAAATCCATGTGCACGAAGAAACCGATGCTGTCACGCACCTGGTGCTGCCGCCGAAAAGCCGGTTCAGCGAGGAGGAACGGCAGGCGGCGAGGACCGGCGCGGCCTCGCTCGAGTTTCTCAGGAAGACCATGTACGACCCGGCGCCGCCGATTCGCCCTCCGGCCCCGATGCCGACGGCTGCCGGTGTGGGTACAGGCACACCGGGGGAACTGGCGAGAGCAGCCAGGGAAAGCATCCGTCGAGGGCTGGTTTTTCTGGAATCCACTCTCGACGAGAGCGGGGCCTGGCACTGCATCCGCTTCAATACCGCAGACCCCGCCGTTCCGAGGCACTACGAGAGACCTCCGTTTGTTTCCGCTTACTGCGCGCTTGCGCTTGAAGGTTGCGCCGAACCGCGGGCGAAGGCCATGTGCAGCGCGACCAAAGCATATCTTGCCGACACGATCGAATACCCTGGATTCTGGCGCTACTACCGCCATCTGCCGCAGGATCTCGACAGCGCGACGCTGTGTTCGCTCGTCATCGGGACGCACCCGTGGATATTGCTGGGACGCAACGTTCCCCAAATGCTGGCCAACCGCGACGAGAATGGCTGTTTCCTGACGTGGGTGCTCGCCGAAGACGAGCCCGATGTCGTGCAGCGGTTCCGTATCGAAGCCGACCCGGTAGTCAATGCGAACGTCATCGCCTACCTTGGCGACCGTCCCGAAACCTTCGATGCCCAACGCTGGCTCGAAGCGATGGTTGTCGAAGACAGGATCGACGGCTCGTCGAAATGGTATCCGGACAATGTCGCGATCTACTACGCGATCGCCCGTGCCATGGTTCGCGCGCCGAGCGCGCTTGATCGGATACGTCCGATACTCGCGGATCGTATTCTCGGCCTGCGCGACGAAAAGGGTGAATTCGGCAACATCCTCACGACCGCTCAGGCCGTGTCGGCGCTATACAATATCGGCAGCCTGCACAGCATCGACGTGAACCGCGAAGTGGCCAGGTTCGTCGGTTCGCAGCATGAGGACGGAAGCTGGCCGGAACTTCTCGCGTTTGGCGACCAATCCCTGAAGTGGGGCGTGGTCGGGCAGATCGGGCATGCTTCGGAGGCCGTGACTTCCGCGTTCTGTGCCGAAGCTCTGGAGCGACTTTTCGAAGTACTGAGGGCCTGAAGGATGTCAGGCGCACATAGGCTGCCCGGTCTTCCGGCAGGCGCCGGCTGATCCGCAACGGAAATCCCAGGTGCAATCCCGGACGGACAGGCATCCCCGGCGCGGGCTGCTGAGCAGAACGACCCCTGCGGACCGGGGCCTCGTCGCCCTTCCCGTGCTGGCGCCCCACCTGCAATTGCGCGCCGTCGGCGACGAGCAGACGCTGCTGGTTTCGGAGGCCTTCAATACGCTGCTGCATGGCAAGCTGTATCGCAGCCTGTTGCCGCTGCTCGACGGCCGCCACCCGCACGAAGACATTCTCGCCACGCTCGAGGGTGCCCATGGTGCCGCCAACGTTCTGACCGCCATGGCTTCGCTTTCCGGCAAGGGCTATGTCGTCTCTGCCGAACACGGCATGAACCTGAGCCGTGCGGCCTACTGGTCGTCGCTCGGCGCATCGCCGCGCTGGGTCGAACAACGCCTGGCGGAAACCCGCATCGCGGTAATCGGTGACGAGGGACGCTTGACCGGCCATTTGGAAGAATCCGGCGCCAGGGTGGGACACGACGACCCAACGATCACCGTCGTCGTCTGCGACGACTATCTCGACGACAGCCTCGCAGACTCGAACCGGCGTCAGCTCGAGCTTCGCGCACCCTGGATGCTCGTGCGGCCGCGCGGCATCGAGCCGCTGTTCGGTCCCGTCTTCCGTGCCGACAAGGCGGGACCCTGCTGGGCTTGTCTGAGCTACCGATTGCGAAGCCACCAGGAGGTCCACAATTTCCTGCGCGCCGTCGCAGGAGTGGAGGCTGCCTTCAAGCCGTTCGCGAGCGAATCGGCCGTGCTCGAAGCCCTATACGGGCTGATCGCGGCCGAGATCGTCAAATGGTTGGTGCTCGACGAAGCCTCCCCCATTCACGATCACGCGATCGCGATGAATGTCGGCAAGTTCGCAAGTTCGCGCCATCGGGTGCTGCGCCGGCCGCAGTGCCCGGCCTGCGGAGACGAAGCGCTGTACCGTCCCGATCGGCCGCCGGTCAGCGTGCGACTGGGTTCAAGTCCCAAGGCGCATCGCAACAGCGGCGGCGCGCGCTCGGTGGCGCCGGAAGTCACGCTTGCGAAATACCGTCACCTCGTGAGCCCGATCAGCGGCGTCGTGACCTGGCTTGCGCGGACCACCGATGAGGACGATTCGTGGCTGCATGTCTACTGGGCCGGAAGCAATCTCGGCATGCGCAGCCGGAGCCTGAGTTCGCTGAGGCGCAGCCTGCGCAGCAAGAGCGCCGGCAAGGGCAGCACGCGCGAGCAATCCGAGGTCAGCGCGCTCTGCGAGGCCGTGGAGCGCCATTCGGGCGCCTTTCATGGCGACGAGATCCGGGTCCGCAAGCGATTCGCCGAGTTTGCCGACGCCGACGAAGCCATCCATCCGAACGATGCACAGCTTTTCAGCGACGATCAGCTCGACAACGCGAAGAGCATCAACGCGCAGGGGCATCCGTACAACATCGTTCCGCCGCGTTTCGATCCCGACGCCGCAATCGACTGGACGCCGGTGTGGTCGCTGACGCGGCAGCGGCATCGCTGGCTGCCGACATCGATGCTCTACAGCATGGCGCCCGAGCAGCGCGGACCTTCCGACCTGGTCGCCGATTCCAACGGCTGCGCCGCGGGCAACACCCGGGAAGAGGCCATCCTGCAGGGCTTCTACGAACTGGCCGAGCGCGATGCGTTCGGCATCTGGTGGTACAACCGGATGCGCGTGCCCGCCGTCGACCTTGCGAGCTTCGATGACGAGTACCTCGCGTCGGCCGCGGACTATTACGCCCGCTACGAGCGCGAGCTGTGGATGCTCGACGTGACCTCCGATATCGGCATTCCGACTTTCGTCGCGCTCTCGCGAAGACCGGACGGGGAGACCGAGGACATCATCTACGGCGCCGGTTCCCACGCCGACCCGCGCCTGGCGGCCCTGCGCGCGGTCTGCGAACTGAACCAGTGCCTGACCTGGCTGCCGCGCCCGGGCGGAGGTGACGGCCGGCCCATTATCGATGATCCGCTTGCCCTTTGGTGGTGGAAGACCGCTCGACTCGCCGATTGTGCGTGGCTTGCGCCGGCGGCAGACCGTACCCCCTGCGAAGCTTCACGGTACCCGGAGATCGAATCGACGGACTTACGCGAGGATGTCGAGTATTGCCGCGCGCTCGTCGAATCCAGGGGCATGGAGTTCCTGGTCCTCGACCAGACCCGGCCCGACATCGGTATGCCCGTGGTGCGGGTCATCGTGCCCGGCATGCGCCATTTCTGGGCAAGATTTGCGGGCGGGCGACTCTACGACGTGCCGGTCAGCATGGGCTACCGAGAGAGCCCACTCGCTGAAGCCGATCTGAATCCGGCTCCTGTCATCGCGTGAGGAACCAGAATGGTTATTGTGGACACTGACGAAGCCGTCGCCCTGACGCAGGACCGTCTCGCCGAGGAGGGCGGCACGATGGGTGATTTGCTTGGGCACCTTCGAAACAGGATTTCACCGACTCTTGTCGGCGATCCTCAGTGGGAACGGGTTCTGGAATGTGCCAGGAAGCACCCGATCACTATGGGCGCACTGCCCTTCGGTTTCGAACTGCCGCTGCATGAACCGCTGCCCCAGGCAGACTTCGGCGTCTCGCTGACGAGCAAGAGCCGACCGGCAGCATATTTCCGCGAGCGCGCACTGGCGGACGAGACCGCGAGAGCGGTCACGCGGCTTTTCGAGGTAATGGATGCCGAAGGCTCGCCGCTGCGTGAGATTGTAGGCCGCAAGCTCATGCTCGAGTATGACATCGGGTCGGCCGGGGACAGCGAACGTTCGTTTCCGGGAATGTTCCTGCGTCCCGGCGAACGCCCGATTCTCGGTGCCTGCGGCCAGGCGGACGATGTGAGCCTCGTGGTTGACGAACTCGTTGCCTGCGTTGGCTGGCAGACAAGCGACGCAGAGCGGAAGAGTGCGGTACGCGCTTACCTGGCTCAGCCGGAAGATACGCGCCTTGATTCGTTCGGCATTTTTCCGTCGCGATCGCGGTCGATCCGCCTGGCGGTCATGGGCTTCAAGACCCGGCAGGAACTCGGTTCCTACCTCAAGAACACGGAGTGGCCGGGTGAGATTCCGGCAGTCGAATCCGTGATCACACGGTTCAGGGAACGCGCAAACATCGTCAGGACGGGGGTGAACCTGGACGTGCGGGAGGACGGTCTGGGCCCGACGCTCGGCCTGACACTCATCGTCAGGCAGAGATACACCAAGGATTCGCGGTACTGGCTCGACGGGCTGACCGATTGGGACCCGTTCCTTGAAGCCCTGAGCCATGAGGACCTGGTGGTTCCCGAGAAGCTTGCGGCGCTTGCCGGCTGGGTTTCGAAGCCGACAATACTGTTTGCGAAGTCCGGGCGTTACGTGCTGCTACGCGGCATCCACCACATAAAGCTGGTCATCGACGGGAATGAACTTCGAGAAGCAAAGGCCTATGTGTTCATGGTGATTTCCGCGGCGGTTGCCCCCTGACGTCAGCTTCAGATGGGCAAAATAAACCCCCGCCAGCCCGACAACGGGGCGGCGGGGGTCAGGTTCAAGCTATGTTCGGGTGCGGTCTGTTCCGCATCCCGGCCGGCCGATGGCCGGTTGCTGTTTCTACCAGCAGCAGCAAAGGCCGGCAGAGATAGCTTCGAGCTGTTCCTCGGTAATGTTGGGATCAGGCGGTAATGCGAGATGGACCGTCTGCATGTCGCTCTCATGCACCTGGATGGTCATAGACTCGGGAATCGTGATGCCGAGTTCCTGACTGATGGTGCTCTTCGGATCGTCGAGCAGCGCCTGCCGAAAGTCCTCGTCCAGGGCAGACTTTTGAACGATCTGATGCAGCATTTCGTCGCCGCTTCTCATAGCTCTCTCCTTTCAAAAACACGCGATGGCTCAATTCGTCGAGTCGAAGATAGTACAGGGTGAAA
>JAQAJI010000060.1 GCA_028278665.1 Candidatus Rariloculus versatilis | reverse complement strand
CCGCGGCGCGTAACCACGCCCGATCGAAGTCGTCCCATATTTCGGATTCCGGCCCCACTTTCGTCTGATCGATCTGTTCTGCGCTCAATCCGGCATTGATCGCGGCGTCGTAGTGTGCTCCCCACTCGTACTCGCTGTAGTAGCGCCAGGCGAGGCGCATGATGAGCAACTCCTTGTCCCGACTTGAAATCGTGTCGTCGGCATTGACGTAATCGCCGAAGACCCGCCATCGGCTCATCAGGTCGGTGTTGTGCATCATCGTGCGGAACAGGTTCATCCTGGGCCGCCCATCGGGATTGTCGGGGTCGGTGCCCATGGCGATCAGGTGTTCGCGCGTAAGGTCCTGTTCCTCCAACGGCGCGAGCCTCGGTTCGGACAGGCGCGTCGGCGCTACGAACGCTTCGGAATCCGTGTCAGTGACCGGCGCGCATCCCGCCAGAACCGCCAGAACCGCCAGAACCGCCAGGGCCAACGACAGGCACAGTCCGCGGGATCTGCATGCGAGCGCAAGAGCCATTCCTTCGGGTTCTGTTGTCATGTCGTACCGCCTTCGGGAATCAGGATTTCGATTCGGAGTGTACATGGTCGCATCATGAGTCTGCGTGATTATTCGAAGCCGGCCTCGACAAAGAGGCGGGCACTCTCCAGAGTGCAGACTGCCGACACCAGTTCCCGATCGGCGAGTTTTCTCATGTAGTAATCGATTTCGACGGGTTCGGTGAAGTAGACGGGGTCCGTGAGGGACATCTGGATACGCAGAGTCAACCCGTCTTCGATCAGCGAGAAACGCTCCAGCAGATGCTTTTGCTCGCTGGAGTCCACGCCCGTGTGACTGCCCCATCGGTCGGCAACGAAGTTGGTCGTTTCCACGACCAGTTCATCGCCATCCATCCATGCTTTGGACCGGCCGACCTTCGACGGCGGAGCCGGCGTTTCCTCAGGGTCAAGTCTGAAAACCCGCTGCTGATCGCGTAACTCGTAGTCGAGGACCAATACGCCTTGCTCCGGCCTCGATATCCTGATCGGATAGGGAAGGAGCGTCGACTTCGGAGGTCCCGGGTCTTCACAGTCGAGCTGTGGGTTTTGCGTTTCGTCGAAGCTCGCCACCAACGCTTGACCATGTTGGCTGTAGGGCCAATCCGCCGGTGGGGCGTACGTGAAGCCGACTCGACTGCTGTCGCGTACCCACAATCCCGTAAAGTCAACGGACGGCGAAACGGGGCGCTCAGCTCGCGTTCGACCGCTACCCAGGTTGTAAAGCCGGGTGCCGTCCGCCTTCTCGGCCCAGTACAGGCCGGAATAGTAGCGGGTCGGGGCTCTGTCCCTCGCGCCTTCCCAGGTGATCCGGTCGCCGGGTTTGAAACTGTCCTGGCTCCACCCCCACTCGATCATTCCCGGTGGATGCAGGAGCTCGATACTCCAGTTGACGAGTTCGCCGGCCTGATTGGGTCCCTGAACTTGCAGAAACACATGCGGCATACGCCAGCTATACTTCGTCACGACGCCGGTGTGCTGCCGAATGTCGTTGTTGTCGAGATTCGCGTGGGAATGATGTGCGTGTGCGGCGGGCGAAGAAATGAGCAAGAACGTTAGCAACGAGGCAACAGGAATTCTCATGGTGCGACGTCCCGGACTTGCGATACCTGTGGATGCTTCAGTTAACCGGCACATTCGCGACAGGAGACCTCGGCCAACAACGAACGCACAACTCTCAGGTGTCGAACGGAACGACCCTGTTTGCCCGAGTACGCGCTAGTTATTGCTTCTCGTCAAATAAGCGATGATGTCCTCGAGTTCGGAATCGCTGACTTCGGTCTTTCGGGTGATCGGCATACCGAACAATCCGCCTCGCACGACCGTTTCGATGAACTCCGGTGCAAGGTCGGTGCGTTCTTCGAGCACCGCCGGAAGTTCGCCATTGTATTTGACCCGCAGCGCTGAGGTACCCGGAAGAGCGCCGTCGCCCAGGCCCCCTGCGGGCGCAACGGCGCCGTGACACGGTGTACACCACTTGTCGAATACCACCTTCCCGGTGTCGGCAGAAGGCGCGTTCTGCCCGAGAGCAGCCGTGGTCAAAATGGCCAGACCCGCTACTACGATCGTTACCTTCATGCGCGGCCGCTCCTCATGCTGGCCGGCCAGATACCGTAGCGTCCCGGGGAAATGATGCCGTTGGGATCGATACCGTCCTTGAGTTTTTCCTCGAATCGCAACAGCGCGTTGTCGTTGTAGGAAAGTTTGCTCACCACCTGATCCTGAAACGCGGGGTTCGTGCGATACACGATCCAGTCATGCTCTGCGCAGCGATCGACGAGCCGCGAGTACAGTGCCCGGGATTGCGCGTTACGAGCCGGGTCGCGCCATGTCGGAACGATCGCCGGGACTATGAATGCGCGCGAGTAGAAATTGAGCGGCGTGGAGAAGGGATGGTGTGCCGGCGGTACGCCCAACTCACCGTATGCATCGGACATCGCGCGAGCCGCCTCGTGGACGGCCTCCGCCTTCCTCGGAAGAATCGCGAAGAGGTCGGCATGACCTTCCAATGGCGCGTCGTTGGTTCGCGGGTTTCGCGCCATCGTGGCGAAGATCTCGAGTGCCGGAACACCGAGCAGGGGTTTGCGCGGATTCGTTGCCAGCTCTTCCGCCGACAGGGGCAACCGCCAGAAATCGCCGTCTTCAAATGCCGCCCCGGCGACACGATCGCGAAAACGGCGTTTCGCGGCGTCCCAGCTTGCGCGAACCACTTCCTCCGGACCATAGAATCGCAGTTCGACCGACCAGGCGGGCCGTCCCTGAGCGCTGACAAATTCCTCGAGCCGTTCGACCGACGGCCAACCGTCCTGCATGAGTTCAGCCATTTGAGGAGACGCCTGGCCAAAGCCACCGCCGGCCGCGGGACTGCCGAACGACGGCATGCCGGTCAGGAACGAGTCCTCAAGGTAACTGACCTCTTTGACAAGCGCATCGAAGTCGCGATAGCGAGGCACCGTCACTGTGCCGGTCAGGAATGTCTCGGGCATCGGTGCGAGCCAGAAACCCATCTTCGTGACGATTCCGAAATTGGACTGTGCAAGCAGTCCGTCGATCATTGGACCCACGCCGTATCGGTAATCCTGCCAGGTATCGGTGCCTGGCATGGCGCCGGTGCCGGTGCGGACGATCTCTCCTTCCGCGGTCACGAACTCAATCCCGCAGCGCGAACCGAAATGATCCCTGAACGGTGCCATCGTGTACCCGGCGCCATGATCCAGACTGTTGCCGATCGGGCTGCCCCAGCCGGGGTCGGGCACATCGAGCATGACTTGCAGGCCGCGTTCCTGAATGTAGTTGTACAGGTCGTAGTAGGAAACACCCGGCTCAACCAGCGCGAAGTGGCGATCCTCGTCGACCTCCAGAACGCGGTTCATGCGCTTCAGATCGACGACGACGCTACCGGAAAGAGTCGGTGCAGCGCCGCCGTAGGTCAGATTTCTGCCGGTCGAGATCGGATATATCGGGATGTTGTAGCGGTTCGCGACCCGAACGATCTGCTGCACTTCTTCGACATTGGCCGGCGCAACCGCCGCAGACGCGACGCGTTCTTCGGGCTCGCCCCAGTAAATCGAGTATGAGTCGCGATACAGTGCGACATCCTCGTCGGAACTGAACACCCACTCGTCGCCGACGGCCTGCGCGAACTCCGAAAGCGCAGACGCGAATTCTTCCTCGCTTACATTCGGGGGTAGTGCCATCTCAGCGATCTCCCTGGTTGATTGTTCTTACGCGCATCCGGAAATGCGGAGGGGATTTCGAGCAGCCTGCTTCGCGGCGTCAGGCGATGATCCAGGCAACCAGCGTACGCTCGTTTGCGTTGTGGAAAGGGCCCGTGCGCCTCAAGGTGCCGACGTCGCCCGGTAAGCTGTTATCGACCAGTCGGACGACGCTCGCCATCGCATTGCCGAAACTCTCGTCCGTGCCGAGACCGCGGAGGGTTGGTGCAAGCGAAGGCTGCCCCGAGACTTCATGGCGGGTTCGCCCACCTTGCTCGACCACGCGATCGACGCGAAAACGCACTCTCATGTCGACATCTCGCGCCAGCTCTTCGAGGCAAAAGAGCGTCGCCCTGTCGGTCACTCCCGCAAGAGGCGTCCTGGTGCGGCGCAGCTGACCGCGCAGTTCGCCGTACCAGAGCTGCCCGAGGTCGTCGCGCACTTCGCTGACGCTCATGCAGCGATCGTTCAAAGATCGGGCAAATGCGACCGATGCTTCATGACGCGGCTGGAATACAGCTCGGAATCGACTGCCGACAGCGCCGGTGCGATCCGCAGCGTTGGCGTGGCCGGAAACCCCGTTTATCACGCCTGCGACACTTGCCGCTGCCCCCGAAATCAAGAGTTTCCTGCGACTGATCATTTCGTTACCTGCTCCGTGAAAACGCTTGTCACCGCAGCGAAATACGGGACTTGCTCGACAAGCAAATGCCCATGGACATCAATGTACCGTACCATCGTCGGTATCGGCGGTCTAATTCGTCCGCAACCGGAGGCAACGATGACTGCAAGCAATTGTTTCAGGCTCGTTTCCCTGACGATCGCGGCTGGCCTCAGCGTGGCGTGCAGCGGGGACGGCATGGACACTCAAAGCGCGACGGCGGCGGCGGACTCGGCGGCGGAAACCGCGGTTGCGCAGGTGCTGAGACCGCCGCCCGGCGTCGACGTCGACCGCAGCACTGCGATCGGCCAGGTCATCGATGCGCAGGGCCGGCTCGGGTGGTACCCGCACGAGGGCGGCCTCATGCAATACCGCGTCAACATCCGTTTCGGCATGGAGCCGAACACCATGCCCGACCAATGGCATTTCGGACGGGTATCCGCCGTGGCGACCGATTCGAACAACGACGTCTTCGTGTTTCACCGCGGCGATGTCGCCGATCCGATCATCGTGTTCGATTCCGACGGCCGCTACCTGCGCTCGTTCGGACGCGACTTCGATTTTGCCAACGAGCATGGCATGCGGATCGATCGTTACGACAACGTCTGGGTCACCGACAACCGCGATCACACCGTAATGAAATTCAGCAACGCCGGCGAGCTGCTCATGACGCTCGGGATCGAAGGGCAGGCGGGTACCACCGACGAGACATTCGACCGGCCGGCCGATATCGCGTTCGGACCGAACGACGAACTCTACGTCGCCGACGGTTACGGCAACAGCCGGGTCGTGAAATACGATGCGGACGGGAATTTCGTCAAGACGTGGGGGTCGCCGGGCTCCGCACCCGGGGAGTTCGACCTCGTGCACTCCGTCGCGGTGGACTCCCGGGGCAACGTCTACGCCAGCGACCGCGAGAACAACCGCATCCAGATTTTCGACTCGGAAGGCAACCTGCTCAGGATCTGGAACCACCTGGGCGCAACCCAGAACATCTTCATCACGCCCGAGGACGATGTCTGGGTCATGACGCACCGCGACAACGTCGAGAACATCACCTACGACACGCTGGCCGGGCGCATCATGCGCGTCGATATCGAAACCGGAGAGATTCTCGGCGCCATGGAGAGCCCGGGACACTGGATCGACGTGAGCCCTACCGGGGAGATCTTCATCGGCAGCCTGACCGGCAACGTTTTCCGGTGGTACGAAGACTGGCTCGATACCGAGGAAGCCGCGCAGGTGGAGCGCACCGAAGAGCCGTAGTGCCCCGCAAAATGAATCGGGCGCTTTCCGACAGATTTGAGCCTGGAACGTGTCCGCGCGGTGTGTATACTGCGTTACGGCATCAAGTGCGGTGGGCGTGGGTTGACGGTGGCGAGGTCCAGGGTGAGTCCGGAACTGATCTCAATTCTGCTTGTTGGTGTCGCGTTGGCCGGGTTTCTGTGGAACCTGCATCGCGACATCGCGGATCTGCGCGAACGCATGGCTCGCCTCGAGGGGCTCCTGGAGGGGTTTACGAAGGCCGGAGCCTGACGTCACGAAGTCCTGATCCAGTACCCGCTTGGACGCCGGGGAAGCCGCGCAGGCTCGCATGGAAGTACTCTTTTGCCTCGGCGTCAGCGCTCCACTTCATCATTTCTCTCCAGGAAGTGCCATACGTCAACTGTTCCGCAATCTCGGTTACGCCACACGATCCCACCAGGTGAAACATTCCTCGAAGTGGGACCTGGATGGACCCGCCGGCGACTGCTCAGCCGTCGCTGCAGGCGGAACCGCTGCCCGTGTCCCGCGGGTAAGCCGGGAACCTGCACACGGGAATGGTCGACCCGTCGTCCTGCTCATAAGTCAGGCTCTGCGGGGCACTCCCGTTCTCGGTCCACTCGATGATCGCCTCGACCCAGCCGACGGCGGGATGCACGCCGGCCCCATGGTTTGCTCCGGGCACGATGAAGAAGCGGGCGTTGGCGTGGACGTCAATTCCGGTGCCGACCGCCAGGGCTTCGGCGGTCGCCATCATGTCGTCGAAGAGCCGGGCATGGTCGGCCGGTGTCAACAGGTCGTCCGCACCGGCGTGCCAACTGATGAGCTTCCGGCCGGAGGCGACATACTGGGCGATCGCGATTCTGTCGTGGGCAAGGCCCGAACGTATCAGCCCGTTGCCGATAAGGTGGTGATGCTCGTCCGGCGAGAACTGCCGCCGTTTTTCAGCTTGCAGCCAGGCGGTATCGCCGGTGGCGAGTGCCGCGTAGACGCCGCCGAGCCCCGAAAAAGCGTTCGCCAGGCGGCCGAAGTCGGCCCAGTAGAACCCGGACGAGAGAACAGTGCCGCTCGAGTCGACAATGTCCGACAGCAGCATCTCGAGCGTGCCGACCTGAGCGTCCGACAGGCACAGTTCGGCATCGCTGACCTCGCATGCCAGCGACCGCGGCTCGAACCCGCAGGCCGCCGGATTTGCGATGATCCCGTCGACCCTGCCGTCGTCGGCGTCACAGGACGAAACCGCGGCATCGTAGGCATGGGTGTATTGCTCTGTCGCAAGCTCCGCCGGCGTTCCCTGTACCCCGGCGAACGAAAGCCAGGCCGTCGTCGTCCCCGGCATGTTCATCGGTTCGCACCCTGAAACGATACCGTCGAAGTGCTGTGGCCAACGCTGTGCGACGGTATAGGCATTGCGTCCGCCGTTGGAGCAGCCGTCGAAATAGCCGTAGTCCGGGAGTCGGCCATAGACCTGCTCGGCCAGGCCGTGGGCGAAATCCAGCGTCACGCCGAGCGACAGATACGAGTAATGTAGCAGCGACCTTGCGGCATCGGGGCCGGCCTTCAACCAAACGTCCGGCGCGGCCTCGCCTTCGACGCCCTGTCTGTTGCCCCCGTTCGAGGCCGCACGAACAGCGCCGAATCGGGCGATGGCCTCGTGCAGGCCGACGACCTCGCCATCCTCGTCTCGCAGGACCGCCGATTGAATGAATCCATCGAAGCCGCCGCCGCCCTGCTGCATGTAGCGACCCGACCATTCGCTCGGCAAGACGACCTCGATGTCGAGGTACGGAGGCTGATGTCCCGCAACAACGCAAACCGGTTGCCCGGCGGCCGGCTCAACGACCAGCCAGTCTGCCGCGGTGACTGTTACGCCGCGGATCGTCTGCCCGGACAATACGCTGCAATCCTCGCCGCCGATGTCCGCCGCGTGTAACTGCTGCATCGCCAAACATGCCAAAGCGCCGGAAATCTGTACGAAACGGTCCGGCGAGAAACGCCGAAACAAGTTGAAACGACCCGTCATTATTCCTCTCACTCGAATTACGATTTCTTCGACCCGGAAGAGGCGAGGGGGGAGTCATTCACGAAAGATCGGCGCCGAGTCAGCAGGTCAATCATTCCGAGGTTTCCTCATTGTCAGGATCGTATCCCGGCATTTTGGCACGACTTTACTGATACGTGCCTATACTGTCATTCAGCGGACGGCCGATTGTTGGCGGGGAGAAAACAAATGCGAATTGAAAAGGTTTGGTTGCTGGGGGTAATTTTGGTCGCCGGCTGCACCCAGCCGACTCCGGAGGCCCAGATCATCGACAGTGCCGCGGAGGCGCTCGGCGGGCGCGACCAGTTGCTCGCGGCTTCGACGCTCGTGATCGAAGGACACGGAATGGATGCGGGCGTTGGCCAGAACTATACGCCCGATGGGGAACTGTTTGCCTGGAGTCTCAACGACTATCGGCAGACATTCGATATCGCTAACGGTCGCGTTCGAATCGCTGCGACCCGGGTTCCGAGGTTCGAATTCGTGGTTCCTCAGCAGGCCGTCGATCAGGGTCTGGACGGGGACGTGGCCTACAACGTCGGTGGCGACGGCACGGCGACACGCGAGCCGGGTGCCGTGGCGACGGCCCGGCGCATCGACATGCTGCATCATCCGCTCACGCTGGTGCGAGCAGCACTCGATCCTGCGGCAGCGGTCGGGAACCTTCGCGAGGACGGCGACGCAGGGACGCTCGACATCACCACCTCGGCGGGAGACACGCTCTCGTTGACGGTCGACGCGACGGGTCTGCCGATGTCGGTGACCTCGATGACGTACAACGCGAATCTCGGTGACGTCGCCATGCAAACGACGTTCGCAGCATACGAAACGGTTAATGGCCTGCGGTTGCCGGCCCGGATGACGACGACGCTCGATGGCGTGGTGATTCGAGATATCGAGGTCGCGCAGCAGGGACTCGGCGCCGACGCATCCGCAGCGATGGCTCCGGAGGCCGCGAGCGCCGCGGATCAGCCACCGGATTCCGCTCCCGTGAACATTACGGTCGACGAGATCGGCGCGGGCCTGTGGTTCCTCGGCGGCGAGTCGCACAGCAGCGTGGTGATGGAGTTCGAGGACCATCTGAAAATCTGGGAGGTTCCAGTAAATGACCGCCGCGCGCTGGCGGTGATCGCCCGGGCGCGCGAGTTGCAGCCGGACAAGCCGCTGACTCACGCGATCGTCTCGCATCATCACTTCGACCATTCGGGCGGCCTTCGAGCAGCCGTGTCGGAAGGCCTGACGATCATGGCGCATGCCGACAACGAAGCGCAGTTCACAGACCTCGTGGGACGCAGCCATTCGATTGTCGAAGATGCGCTGGCGCGCAATCCGCAGCCGCTGACATTCGTGGGCGTCGAAGATTCACTGACTCTGAGCGACTCGGCTCTCCAGGCCGAGATCCATCACATCGACGGCAATCCGCATGCAACGACGCTGTTGATGATCCACGTCCCGAACGAACGCCTGCTCATTCAGGCAGACGCCTATGAACCTGGGCTTCCGTTGTTCCCGTTTGCCGCGAACGTGGCCGAGAACATCGAACGGCTCGGTCTGGAAATCGACACACATGTGACCGCTCATGGCGGAATCGTCACGCACGAAGAGTTCATCGATAACGTTCCGACCGATGTGGCGTCTGCGTTCTCCGGTGACGGCTCGGCGGTCATCGATATCTGGTCCGGCGGCGGGACCGCGTTCGGGGTCTTCGTGCCGAACGAGGACGGCGTGTACACGGTCGAAGGGGCCGCCGAACTCGCCGGCAACGAGCTGCTTGAGCGGCGCATCGATCAGGGTTACCGGGGAATACTGATGCAGATGAGCGACGCGACCGCCGGGATCGTCAACGCCGGCAGGGAGGCGACGGGACGGTAGCCCGAGCCCGCGCTGCGAACGGACGGTAGCCCGAGCCCGCGCTGCGAACGGACGGTAGCCCGAGCCCCGCGCTGGGAACGCACGGTAGCCTGAGCCCACACCGCGAGCGACTGCGCGACTCCGAGACTTGCGACAGGGCCGAACGCGACGGCTACAATTCCGATCCGCTCGTGGTTTAGCGAGCGGAGGATGATTCCATGAGCCGAGCGTCGAATTTTCTCGTTCTGATTCCCGTACTGTGGTTGCCAACGGTGACCTCCTGGGCCCAGGTCGCAGCCGATCAGAGCGCGCCCACCGCGTCGCCCGAAGCCGTCGTGGCCGGCGAGCTGCTGACCGAGCCGCCGACCCTGCACAATCTCGGTTTCGAATGGTTCATCCAGGGAGACTCGAACCGCAACGCCTCGGTGGCGGTCTCGTACCGGGCGCGGGGTCAGGCTGGATGGATGGAAGCGATGCCGCTGCTGCGCCTGCAGGGCGAACGCATCTACGCGGAGTCCCGCGTCGACCTGATCGCGCCCAACATGTTTGCCGGCAGCGTGCTCGATCTCGAACCGGACACGGAGTACGAGGTCCGTTTCATGATGTCGGACCCCGACGGCGTGCACGGCACGGCCGAGCGCGTACTATCCGTGAGCACGCGTGCCGAACCGGAACCCTGGGCCGGCGGTCGTGTCTTTCACGTCTACCCGCACGGATTCGAAGGGCCGAAGATCGAGCCTTCCTTCTAAGGCCTGATGTGCGCCTACAACTTCTGGTGCGCGGGCACCGACTGGGCGACGGCAGGCCGCCCCCGCGTCCGCGCCGGCGACACGATTCTCGTGCATGCGGGCGTCTACCGATACGATCGCTACGAGTACACCAACGACCCGAGCGTCAACCGCACGACGCCGCTTGACGGCACCTACCACCTCACCGGGGACGGCACTCAATACCGCCCGATCGCGATCAAGGCCGCCGGTGACGGCGAGGTCATCTTCGACGGCAACGGCAACTACGCGCTTTTCGACGTTCGCGCGGCGGACAACACGTATTTCGAAGGGATCACGTTTCGCAATGCCGAGATCGGCATCCTGGCCGGAACGCAGTTCCTGGCGGGCGCGAAGGGACTGACCGTGAAGCGCAGCCGTTTCGAAGACGTGGGCGCAGGCGTGTTCACGAATTATTCGGGCTCGAGCGGCTTCTACATCGCCGACAACACGTTCATCGGCCGCAACGATCCCGACCACCTCATGGCCTGGCGCGGCGATGTCTGGGCACAGTTCGAAGGCGTCGAGGGGCAGGTGTTTCCGCCGCGGATGGACTCATACGTCGCGGTAAAGCTCTACGGCCCCGGGCACGTGGTGGCCTACAACTACATCGCCAACTTTCACGACGGCATCAACGTGGAGACCTATGGTGCTCCGGACGGCTCCACCGCCAGCGGGCCCGGCATCGTCGACGGGCCTCGCTATCCGCCGCCGGACTATTGGGACAGACGCCCGGTCGCGATCGACTTCTACAACAACTACATCACGAACTCGCACGACAACCCGATCGAGGCCGACGGCAGCATGCACAACATCCGCGTCATGCGGAACATGTTCATCAACCATCCCTCGCACGCATTCTGCAACCAGCCCGCGCTCGGCGGCCCGGTCTACTGGATCCGCAACATCGCCTACAACCTGCCCGGCGGTTCGACGCGCATCACGGCGGGCTCGGCCGGCATCCTGTTGTACAACAACACGATCCTGTCGGAGACGGCCGTGTCTGCGGGTTCGAACGTCCACTGGCGCAACAATCTCATGCTTGGCCAGAACGCGGCGCCGGCGATCTTCAGCGTCGGCACGTACACGCGCTACACGTCGTCGGACTACAACGGTTTCCGCCCGAACCCGGATGCCGACGTGGCATTCGGGTGGGCCTTGCCGGCCTCAGGCGCAACCGCCGAGTTCAGCGGACCCGACGGGATCGTCGCGCTGGCACCGCGGGAGTTCGCAACGCTCCAGACCTACAGCCGTGCCACCGGTCAGGACCGCAACAGCGTGCTCGTGGACTACGACGTCTTCAGGAACGTACCCAGGCTCGATGCCAGCGATGCAAGTTCACTGCAGCGCCTGTATCGAGCCGAGGACTTCGACTTTCGACTTCAGAGCGACTCGCTGGCCGTCGATCGCGGCATCGCCATTCCCAATGTGACCGACGGCTTCGGCGGCGACGCACCGGACCTTGGCGCGCTCGAGGTCGGCGCCGACATTCCACACTATGGACCGAGGCCCTGAGGCCCGAACCTGGTGCGCGAATCGCTGGGGGGAACTGCTAGTTCGGCCAGATCTCGAGGTCGGCGACGGGCCGGTGCTGCTGGCAGCCGTACACATCGTCGTCGAGCACGCTGCCGCTCACGAACTTGCGCGGAAACGAGACCTTGATGGCATTGACGATCGCGTACTCGGTAATCAGGACATCGCCTGCGTCGACGTCGTAGAGCTCGCTGATGTTTTGCGCGTTGATGACGCCCGACTGCACGACGCGGTCGTATCTGGACCTGTCATCGAAGATGATGTCGATCGTGAGCGTCAACGGGCCGGCATTCTTGCTGCGCAGCACCGCCGCGAGATCGGCCAGCCTGGTCATCTCAGCCACCGACCGTCCGATATTCGATGCGATAGGCCTCGGAGAAATCGTCGACGGTCACGAGGTGATAGGCGCTGAACTCGTACACCGGCCCGAGCGGGAGATCCGAAGGCGAGTAGGGGCACGCCAGGTTTCCGGCTGTTGACTTTCGGCCTGCGTAGTCGAAGTGCATCATCCGCCCCCGGGCAGTCGCGAGGACGTAATCGGCGACCGCCTGCGTCTTGCCCACGACATCGATCACGATCCCGACTTCCGCGGTAGCGAGGTCGATGAATTGCGCGCCATTCATGGCGCCGCCATACACGCGCACGTTCAAGGTGTAGTCGTCCGGCCCAACGTTGTCCTGAACCTGCTCTGCGACGAAGCGTTTTGTGTCGGCGACAATCTCGTCGAGCCGCTCGACAAAAAGCGGTTCGTTCGAGCCCCCGATGCAAATGGTCCTGAAGCCGACGAGTTCGGCCCCTTCGATCTTGATCGTCTTCGATTCGGCGGGGATGAACCTGCTGTTGCTGACCTTGACCGATCGGTCCGTGAGCTGTTCGTAGCGTGACTCGGAGAGATCCGCGACGCCGTGAGGCTCGACAATGCGGATCGGCGACGACTGCTCGTAGAGCGTATGCCCGGCGACGCGCTCGACGGTACACTTGCGTTCGAGGCCGCCGGGTTCGAGCGTGAAGTGGTCGTCGAAGATCTCCGCGACGACGACATCGACTCCGGACGGATAAGCGCACATCGCACCGCATTCGATGACTTTCGCCATGTGGAAAGCGAGACCCGGAGGGTAGCCCTTGCTGATCGGCAGGGCCGCGAATATTGCCGTGTCGCAGGCCCGTCCCGCCAGGATCACCTGGGCGCCGGCCTCGAGCGCCTCGACGAACGGTTCGATGCCGACCTGCCCGACGATACGCACGCTCTTGTCGATGCGCTCCTCGGTCAGCTCGATCTGGTCGCTGAACGGGACGATCCTGCCGTCGCTGAGCCTGGCCTTGAGATACTCCTTGTCGAGTTCCGTGTGGATCAGCGCCAGCCTGAAATCGAGATCGTGGTCTTCGGCAATTTCGTCGACGAGTGCCCGGATAAACTCCAGGTGCGGCTCTCCGCCCGCGAGTCCCGCCGAACCGAGCACGAACGGGACCTTCTTGTCGAGCGCCGCGCGAATGCCGACTTCAAGATCGCGCTTGAGCGACTCCCGGGTAAAGCCGACCTTGCCGCCGCCGAGGTAATGGGGGCCGGGGTCGGTCGAACCTCCGTCGACGCCGATCAGGTCCACATGCCCTTCCAGCACGCGGTTCAAGGCGCTGAGGGAAAAACCGTAGCCGAGCGCGCCGGTCAGGGAGACTATTCTCATTCGATTAACCTCGGAAGACTGCGGCGTAATTCCCTCGCCGCCGCGGGAATTCTGAAAGGGGAGGGAGTACGGACCGCCATGCCGCTTCAGATCAGGACTGCGAACAGGTAGTTTGCCAGCAACAACACGAATGCGCCCCCCACTCGCGAGGACAATTGCGAAGAGGGATAAAGCTCAATCCGCCGGGCTGCGCTGAGTACCTGCAGATCCCCGGAGCCGCCCGCGTCGGCCATGCATAGCCCGCCGGTCAGCGCGCCTTCAAGCGGGTAGAGCTTCACGAAATGGGCGGTGATGCCCGCTCCGAGCGCCGCACCCGCCACGATGGAGACGATCACGAGCAGGTTCCCCGGCGTGAAAAGCCCGAAGATCACGTCGAAGTCGGCGGTCAGGCCGAACGCCACGAGGATCGTGACGAGAAACGCCCGCAAGCCCCAGGCCGACAATTCTTGCAGCGAGGCGCGCACCGCCGCCGATACGGTTCCCGACAGGTTCAACAACACGGCGATGATGGTGACCCAGGCGAAAAAATGCAGCGGCGTGAACGCTGCGACGACGATGCCCGCCAGCAGTATTGAGACCACGAAGATCATTGCCGCGTGGGTATTGATCGCGGTTTCGTCCACCGGCTCGCTACCGACCGGAAACTGCTCCTCGCCGCGTACGAGCTTGCCGTCGCCGCTCAGGGAACGAAATCGCCTGCCGATCTGAAAGATCACGGCCGCAATCAGGATGGCCGTGATGTTGCCGAGCGTCAGAACGCCGATGGCGTAGTTGAAGTACTCCAGAGCGTCTCCGCCGGTCACGTCCGCATAAACCTCCGACATCGGCAGCGCGCCGCCGCCGGCGCCGCCGCCCATGATCGGCAGGAAGTACATGGTGAAGACGCGGTCCGCAGGGATGCCGGCCAGCGTTACCGCGGTGAGCCCGAAGACCGCCGCCACAGCCAGCCCCCCGAGAACGATGGGCGCGTAGGACACGAGCGCTTTTCTGAGAACGGTCGTCTGCACGCTCAGCACGCTGCTGGTGACCAGCGCGGCCAGCACGAAATACAGAAAGCGGTTGTCGATGACCTGCGCCTGCAGGAACCGGACTTCCTCCTGACCGATAAGCCCCCAGCGCGAAATGAATGCGGCGCCGGCCCACGCAACCACGAGGCCGCCGCCGAGCAGGGCCTTGAGGATCCGAACCCGTTCGCCGATGGCGAAGAAGAAGAGTCCGATGGCCCAGAGCACCGAGAACGCGCCGGCCACGCCCGCCACCTCCAACTGCCCGAGCGCGAGAATCGCCACCGCGAGCACTGTATTGAGCGCGTAGAGCCTGACCGGAATACCCTCGATGTCGAAGGGCTTTCGGGTGTCGACAAGATGCGACCAAAAGCCGGTGGTCTGCGTCGTCGGTTCGGGCATTTCCGTTGTCGTTCTCGTCGTCCCGGGATCGATGTTCCGGGCACGCTTCCTCCGGGACCGGGACCGGGGCCGGGACCGGGGCCGGGGCCGCCAGGACCCCGGCTGGCCATGCATGGTATGCATTTCGCGGCCTGGATGGTAATGCCCACGGGCCTGGCAGCCATGATCTTCGCAGCTACCACGTTCACG
>JAQAJI010000006.1 GCA_028278665.1 Candidatus Rariloculus versatilis | reverse complement strand
CGACGGCCGGCTCCCCGGAACAACCGCCTCCAACGTCAAATCCCGTCCAGCGGCACAATCGGTGACGGATCCGGGCTAGGAGCCTGCGAAACCCTCGCTTGTCTCTTGCGTGCAGGCGCACGCCGGCGCGCGGACCGTCAGTCGCCGATCGCCACACCTTCGCGGCGCGGGTCCGCACCGCCAAAGATCGCCCGCCCGTCCTCGCTGTAATCGATCGCGATGCCGTGCAGCCCGCTGTTCAGCGTGCGTGGCGCCACGTTGTGGCCAAGTGCCCGCAGCGCGTCCGCATGTTCGAGCACGGCAGTCTCTCGCTCAAGTTCGAGCAAGCGATCCTGCGCCACGAAGTGCGGCTCGGCCACGGCATCCTGGATATTGAGCCCATTGTCGAGCACGGCGACGATGGCCTGGGCTACATAGTTGATGATCCGTGTGCCTCCGGGGGAGCCGATCAGAAGGCGCAGCCGCCCGTCCGCGTCGTAAACGAGGCTCGGCGACATGCTGCTCAGCGGCCGCTTGCCGGGTTCGGGCCGGTTCGCAACGGGCCTGCCATCGACTTCCGGCACGAAGGAGAAGTCCGTAAGCTGGTTGTTGAGGATGAATCCGCCGACCATGAGCTGGCTGCCGAAAGCGCTCTGCACGGTCGTCGTCATCGACACGGCGTCGCCGAAGCGGTCAACGATCGAGAAATGGCTCGTTGACTCGACCTCCGTCGGCATGCCCGGCGCGAAGCTCCACGCAAGGTCGGGCTGCGGCGAACCGGCGGAAACGTTCTGCAGCGCTTGGCCCGGGTCGATCAGCGCCGCGCGACTGCCGAGATACCCGGGGTTCAGCAGCGCCGCGACAGGCACATCGACGAAATCCGGATCCCCCAGGTAGAGATTGCGGTCGGCGAAGGCGAGCCGGCTCGCCTCGGCGACCAGGTGAATGGACTGCACGGGATCGCCCGTCAGACCGGTGTCATCGTAGGCCTCGAGGATCCCGAGAATCTGCTGAACGGCGATACCGCCCGAGGATGGCGGGCGCGGCCCGCAAACCTGCCACTGCCGGTAGGGCGAACACAGCGCCGTCGTGGTTCGAGCTTCGTAGGCCGCGAGATCGTCGAGGGTCATGCCACCCGGACGAACCGTATTGTTCGTGACGGCCTCGACGATCCGCCCGGCGAGTTCCCCCGTATACATCGCGTCGGCGCCCTGCGCGGCAAGCAGGCGCAGCGTCCCCGCGTATTCCGTATTGACCAGCCGGAAACCGGTCTTGCGAGGCTCGCCGTCCTCGTCGTAGAAATATGCCAGGAACCGTTCAGCCTGCGCGAAACCCCGAAACCGGTCGAGCAGGAAATACAGTCGCGGCGAGATCTCGAAACCGCCCTCGGCGAGCTCCATCGCAGGTACGAAGAGCTCCGCCCATGGCAGCCTGCCGTGATCCCGATGCGCACGCTCAAGCATGCGCATGGCGCCCGGCACCCCCACCGCGAGGCCGCCGGCGGCGACGGAAGGGAACGACGCCTCCCGGCCGTTGCTGTCGAGGAACATGTCGGGCGTTGCCGCGGCGGGCGCCGTCTCACGGCCCTCATACGCGACAATTTCGGCGGGCTCGCCCGAGTCGTCGCGCATGTCGTGCACGAGCATGAACGCACCGCCGCCGACTCCCGACGACTGCGGTTCCACGAGCGACAGCACGAGCTGCACCGCGATGGCCGCATCGACTGCGCTGCCGCCGGCATGCAGGATGCGGACCCCTGCTGCTGCGGCATGCGGATTCGCTGCAACGACCATCCGCTCGGTCGCTCGTACCGGCTCCGCTGCACCCGCACCGCTGAGCCAGGAAAGGATGACCGCAAGCGAAATGGCCAGAAGCGCCGCGTGATGTATTCGTGTGGTCATTTCCCTGCGTCGTCCGAAGCTGCATTCATCAGGAGCAACGCCCTGGAGAATCCACGCGCCGATGCTTCCGAGATGCTGTTCGGCTGCCCGAGTCTGCCTTCACGAGAACCTGGATTCGAGCGCTTCCCCGACACGAGGATGCACGAATTGCGAAACGTCGCCGCCGTATTCGGCGATCTCCCGGACCAGCGTCGACGATACGAAAGTGTACCTCTCAGTCGGCGTCAGAAACACCGTCTCCACGTTGTCATCAAGGCGGCGGTTCATCGCGGCAAGCTGAAACTCGAGCTCGAAGTCCGAAACCGCCCTGAGACCCCGAACGATGACCGCCAGATCGTTCTTGCGTGCGAAGTCGACCGAGAGACCGTCATAGCCCGTGACAGACACTCCCGGAATGTCCTTCAGTACTTCGCGCGCCAGGTCGACGCGCTCGTCAAGCGTGAACAGCGGAGCCTTGCCCGGACTTGCAGCGACAGCGACGACGATCTGGTCGAACAAGCGCGCACACCTGTGGATCAGCTCTTCGTGACCCCGCGTAAGCGGATCGAAGGTCCCCGGATACATCGCGCCAATATTCACGACACAAGTCATCCTGGAACAGCTTGCAGGGATTGTACCTTCGGCCTGCGTGACGCGCCTAGGCACGCGGAGCGGGACCGCCGGCCACAGGATGTTCCGGCGCAACGGCAAGTTGCGCGAGACCGAAGCACACTGCGCCGGCCCGGCCGGTCTTCGCCCAGCGCAGCGCATTCGACCCGGGCAGCCCGTCGTCCGCGGCGCGTTCGAGGTAGACCAGTGCGTCCGGTGCCAGGAACGCCGCCAGGCCGGCGATGGCTGCATCGACGGCGGTAGAGTAAGGCGGGTCAAGAAAAACCACGTCGAATCGCAACTCGGCCGGTCGGCTGAGGAACGTTTCGACCTCCTCGCAGAAAACTCTCCCGTTGCCCGCCAGCATCCGGAGCTGCTCGCCGAGATGGCTCGCGAGCCTTCGATCGCGTTCCACGAACCACGCCTCTCGCGCGCCGCGCGACAAGGCTTCGAACCCCAGCAATCCGCTGCCGGCGTAAAGGTCCAGACATCGCGCCCCCTCGACTCGCACGCCGAGCCAGTTGAACAGCGTTTCGCGAACGCGGTCCGGCGTCGGACGAACGTTCGTGCCGGCGGGAAAACGCAAACGTCTTCCTCGCCAGGTTCCGGCAATGATTCGCAAGCGCTGTCGTGCGGGTTTGTCGCGGGCCATGCAGTACAACCGTAGCTCAAGTCCGATCCCGTGCCGAGGTATCGCTCGCGCGGGGCGCAAGCAATCCGGCTCACAAGGTTGCTCCGATCATGAAGGATCATCCTTGTATCGGAGGCGTACCGGCAACATGTCAGGCTGACAGTGGCTGGACAATCCGACTGTTGCCGCAGTAAGGTCCCCGACCTCGTCCAGAACGCCGCTGTAGACACGATGCCGACCCTCGATACGGTCGATTTCATCCACCGGAACCACCGCCGGCGTGGGTCCCGAGCGACGCTGTGCAGGCCCCCGCACCGTGAGTGATACGAGGCGCTAGCACAGGCATCGTGGTATCAGCACACAGTAACGAAGCTCAACCCTACGCCGATTTGACACCGGACCGGATTCTTTCGTCCCTGGACGACATCGGCTTCGCCTGCAGCGGTCACATCCTCGCGCTCAACAGCTACGAGAATCGCGTCTACCAGCTCGGCACCGAGGACGGCGGTTTCGTGGTCGCGAAGTTCTACCGGCCCGGGCGCTGGACCGATGCGGGCATCGAGGAGGAACACCGCTTCGTCGCGGAGCTCGTCGAGCACGAACTTCCCATCGTCGCGCCCATTGCGGTCAACGGGCACACGCTGCACCACGGCGGCGGCCATCGCTATGCCGTCTATCCGCGCCAGGGCGGGCGCTGGCCGGAGCTTGGCAGCGCCGAGGATCGGGAAATGCTGGGCCGCTTCGTCGGCCGCATCCACGCGGTCGGCGCACTCGGCCGCTTCCGGAACCGCCAGGAGATCTCTATCGAGCGCATGGGACGCGGCGCCTCACAGTACCTCTTGATTGGCGACTGGTTGCCGGCGCACCTGGTGGAAAGCTACCAGGCGATCGTCGAGCGGCTGCTCGTTGCCGTGACCGAAGCGTTCGAACGGGCAGAGCCGTTCCGGCCGCTCAGGATTCATGGCGACTGCCACCCGGGCAACGTTCTGTGGACCGACGCGGGGCCGCACTTTGTCGACCTCGACGACTGCGTCACCGGCCCCGCCGTGCAGGATTTGTGGCTGTTCCTCTCGGGCGAGCGCGAGGAACGCACGCTGCAGCTTCAGCAGCTTCTGCGCGGATACTGCCGATTCTTCGACTTCAACTACCGCGAACTGCACCTTGTCGAGGCGCTGCGTACGCTTCGCATGATCAACTACGCCGCCTGGCTCGCCCGCCGCTGGGAGGACCCGGCGTTCCCGAAGGCGTTTCCCTGGTTCGCGGAGAACAGGTACTGGGAAGAACATGTGCTCGCACTCAAGGAGCAGGCGGCGGCGCTCGACGAGCCGGTTCTGGAGGTCGCGTAAGGCGATGACGGTCGGCGAGTGGCTCAAGTTCCGGCTGATCCCCGCCGAACTCTACGCGCGCTATCTGGTGAACAAGCACATGAACCGGGGCGAGGCGGAGTTGCGTGTCCTGGCCGACATCGTGCCCGCCGGTCGCGTTGCCGTGGATGTCGGCGCCCACAAGGGCGTGTATGCACGCGTGCTGTCGGGGCTCGCGTCCCACGTTCACGCCTTCGAGCCAAACCCGGTGGCCTTCGCGTGGCTCAAGCGGGCACTGCCCGGCAACGTCACTCCCCACGCGATCGCTCTTTCGGACCGGGATGGTCAGGCGGAGTTGTTCCTTCCCAGGCGCGGCCGCAAGTTGTCCCGCTCCGGTGGGTCGCTTCATCCTCGTAAGGCCAACATCCCGCACGGCAAAGTACGCGTAGCCGTTCGCATGCTCGACTCCCTTGGCCTTCAGGACGTGGGGTTCATCAAGATCGATGTCGAGGGCGCCGAGGCTCAGGTCCTTCAAGGCGCGCGCGCCACGATCGCCCGCTGCAGGCCGATACTGCAGATCGAACTGGAAGAACGCCATACCGGACGGTCGATAGAGCAGTGTATCGCCGAGGTCGCCGCGTTCGCTTACTCCGCGCATTTTGTCGACAAGGGTTCGCTCGTCGGGATAGAAGCGTTCGACCCGAAATCCCGTCACCGTCAACCGGCAGTCAGGGCAGACTACATCAACAACTTCGTTTTCCTGCCGCTGTGACGGAATTCGGGCTTACTATTGCCTGACGGTTTTCAAAGTCTCGATAAAGCCCGGACTCAGGCGCGAATCTCGTCGGGAGGGTGTCATGTCCAACAACAGGAAACTGAAGCACTGGCGCGTGGAGAGCGCACGCCGCCGCACCGAATGGGTCGCCGGCCTTTCTGCCTTCGCGTGCCTGATGGCAATGGCGAACGGCTGGTCCCAGACCAGCATCGGGCGGGGCGCGCCGGACCCTCTTCGGGGGGACGATATTGTCGGCTCCGAAGGCAAGGGCTACGAAATCGGTCCGGGCGTGCCCGAAGACAACATGCCCATCTACGCCGCCAGGGACGGCGCGACGCCGCCCGGCATCGAACCGCTGCCGATCGACATCTTCACAACCGACGACTTCTATCTCGATGAGGCGCTCTGGTCCGACCCGCGCTATTACCGCTGCAACTCCACGGTCGGTCTCGAACAGATCTGGGGCGCGTATGAGGTTCCCCTGATCGGTGACGATCCGCCGGCATCGGCGGCCTGGGGCTATTGCGATCGCGACTATCCGCGTGAGGAGATCGTTAGCCCCTACGGGTTTGCAACGGCCCCCGAGCACTACCGGGCGCTGCTCGCCGAAGCGCGCGAGCGCGGCGGCCCGACGCAATACACGCAGGCAACTCTGCCCGACTTCAACGGCCGCTACCTGCGCCAGCGCGAGAAGAACGCAAGCTGGATCTACGGCGCCGTCCTGCAGATCCCCACCTATCTGTCGCTGCTCACGCCGGAGTACCAGCGGCGCCTCGTCCAACAGATGTACCACTACTCGGGCAATAACTCCGCGCAGTGGCCGGGTGCGTATTGCTGGCCCGAAGGCTACATGCGCCGCATTTCCCAGTATGGCGGAGGCCAGTCCAGCATCGTGATGACTCCGGAACTCATTCTCGACATTCGAAATGCCGCAAAGACGCTCGTCACGCAGATCCACATCGGCCGCGAGTTCGACGAATCCGGCGTCGTCCCGCGGCTCGGCGCGGACGTGCCGCAGTGGCTTGGCGACACGATCGGGTTCTGGGACGGCGCCGCACTCATTGCCTGGACGTCCAACATCCAGGGCTGGATCTCCCACGGCCAACACGAGTTCAGCAACGCGCTGCAGACGATCGAAGTCTACACGCCGCGCGAGAACGGGAACGGGGAATTCATCGGCTTGCGGCACGAAATCGTGCTGTATGACGAGGAAGTCTTCGTGGAGCCCGTGCGCATCGTCCATTACCTCGACAAGCAGTTCGAGCTCAACGAAGGCGATCCGTTCCTGTTCATGGAATGCGTACCGCAGATCTTCCCGGTCGAAGGGGTCGCGACGCCGATCGCACCGGGCCAGACTTTTCAGTACACGTTGCCGGATACGTTCGGCCGTCCCTGGGCGCAGATCTGGGAACGGCATCACGAGGAGGGTATGCAGCGTCCGGAGGAAGAGGACATATTCAGCTTCGAGTGAGCCCGACCCCCACACGCACGCGGACGGCGCATCGTTACGTAGCTTGGTCCCCGGTTTTCAGGCCCGCCCCGCACACGTACGCCATCGGCGAGGTAAACGTGAGCTGCGGTCGCCGATCCTCGGCCGACCTCCACACGCACGCAAACGGCGACATAGGGAACCACTGCCGGCGGCGCGCGTGGCGGGCAAGGGCCATCCCGCCGGACGTATAATCGACCTGGCCGGCGCATGACGGCCGGCGCGTGCGCCCCCCACATCGTCAAGGTCGTTTTGGTGGTCAGCGGCTCGATGTCTCCAGACGACAGCGGCTTCTTCGGCAGGCTCAAGTCCCGCATCAACCGGGGCAGGGCCTGGCTGTCCGGCGACTTGCCGACGCTCTTTTCCGGCGCGATCGACGACGACACGCTTGAAGCGCTCGAGACCGAACTGCTGCTCGCCGATGTCGGCGTCGAGGCGACGCGCTCGCTGATCGATGCCGTTGAGCGCTCCGCCAGAAACGGCAGCGATGGGGTCGAAGCGCTGCGCACCACGATCGTCGAGCTGCTCGACCCGCTCGCGCAGCCGCTCGCCATTCCGACCGGCGCAAGGCCCTTCGTCATTCTCGCCGTCGGAGTCAACGGAACCGGAAAGACGACCACCGTAGGCAAGCTCGCACACCGCTTCGCCGCTGAAGGGCGCTCGGTCGTGATCGCAGCGGCCGACACGTTTCGCGCGGCCGCGGTCGAGCAGCTCGCCGAGTGGGGCCGGCGCGCCGGCGCCACGGTCGTGAGCCAGGCCGACCGCGCCGACCCCGCGGCCGTCGTCCACGATGCGCTAGCGGCCGCCGGGGCGCGGCACGCCGACATCGTCATCGCCGACACCGCCGGCCGCCTGTATACCGATGCCGGACTCATGGACGAACTTGCGAAGATTCGCCGCGTGATCGCGCGCTTCGATCCGTACGCGCCGCACGAGACCCTGCTCGTGATTGACGCAAGCCAGGGACAAAACGCTCTCGTGCAGGCCGAACGGTTCAACGCCAGGCTCGGGGTCACGGGGCTTGCGATCACGAAGCTCGACGGCACGGCCAAAGGCGGCATCGTGATCGCGATCGCCCGCAAGCTCGCCTTGCCGATCCGCTTCGTCGCGGTCGGTGAAGCCATCGAGGATTTCGCGGTCTTCAGCGCTCGCGAGTTTGCAGATGCACTGATCGGAGAGCGCGCCGCGTGATTCGCTTCGAGGACGTCTACAAGCGATACCCGAACGGGCGAGAGGCGCTTGGCGGCATCAGCTTCGCTCTCGAACGCGGGGAAATGGCGTTCCTGACCGGGCCGTCGGGCGCGGGCAAGAGCACGCTTCTGAAGCTCATCGCCCTGATCGAGCGGCCGACTCGCGGCGCCGTGATCGTAAACCGCCGCAACACCGCCGGGGTTTCGCGCCGGAGCGTTCCCGGCTTCCGCCGCCGCATCGGGGTCGTCTTTCAGGATCACAAGCTGCTTCACGACCGCACGGTTTTCGACAACGTCGCCCTGCCGCTCGTGATCGCGGGCTTCGGTCCGCGCGAGACGGGCCGGCGCGTGCGCGCCGCGCTCGACCAGGTGGGACTGCGCGGCCGCGAGCGGGACGCACCGATCACGCTGTCCACGGGCGAGCAGCAGCGCGTCGGCATCGCGCGGGCGGTCGCAAGCCGCCCCGACGTCGTCATCGCCGACGAGCCGACCGGCAACCTCGACCCGGAACTCTCGCTCGAAATCATGCGCCTGCTCGAGCGCTTCAACGAGGTCGGCGTGACGCTGTTGATCGCGACGCACGACCTGAAGCTCGTCGAACACCTCGGGCACCGAACGATCAGGCTCGTTGCCGGAGAGATCGCCGCGGACGGCCTTGCGCCGGGTGGTTCGCAACCCCATCGGCCGACAACGCCTCACTCGACCTCCCCCGACCGCCACGGGTCCCGATACCGTGATTGAGGCCACGACACGCTACTTCCGCCTGCACGCGCAGAACCTCAGCGGCGCTCTCGGCAGGCTTCTGCGCCACCCGCTCGGCAGCCTGCTGACCGTGCTCGTGATCGCGATCGCCCTCGCGCTGCCGGCGGGAATGCGAGTGTTCCTGACCAATGTCGGTGCGCTCAGCGGTTCCTGGGAGGGCGCCGCGGACTTCACCGTGTATCTCGACGACGCCGTGACCGAGGAGCGCGCTCGCGAGCTCGCGAGCGAAATCGATGCCCGAGCCGATGTCGATCAGGTTGAATTCATCAGCCGCGCGGATGCGCTGGAGGACTTCAGGGCGCAATCGGGCTTCGGCGAAGCGCTCGACGCGCTCGAGGACAACCCGCTGCCGCACACGCTCGTCGTAAGGCCCGAGCAAACCGCCGTTGACGAGATGCAAGCGCTGGCCGAATCGCTCGACGCTCTGGAGGAAACGGCGCAGGTACAGCTCGACACGGAGTGGGTCGCACGACTCAGGGCCATGCTCGAGCTCGTCGAACGCACCGTCGACATCGTGTCGGCGCTGGTCGCGCTCGCGGTCGTCCTCGTGATCGGCAACACGATCAGGCTCGAGATCAACAATCGCAGCACCGAGATCGAGGTCATGAAGCTCGTCGGCGGCAGCGACGGCTTCATTCGCAGGCCCTTCCTCTATCTCGGCTTCTGCTACGGTCTGGCCGGCGCTCTCATCGCGGCACTGCTCGTCGCAGCCGCACTCGCGTTGCTCGAGGCGCCCGCAAGAGCACTCGCCGAACTCTACGCAAGCGTCTACACGCTCATGGGACTCGGCTGGCGCGACACCGTCATTCTCGTCGGCGGTGGAGCCGCGCTCGGCTGGGCTGGCGCCTGGATCGCCGCCGCACGCCATCTGCGTGCGATCGAACCCACCTGACCACGCAAGAGGAGTTCGTACGAACTCTCCAATCCGCCTTTGCGCACATGCCCGACCAGGAACCAATCAGGTTGTTAGCACTCTAACGCGGTGAGTGCTAACATTCGCTGCCCGCGATAATTCACACTGGAGGCAAGACCGCCGTGACTGCTGCGCTGGTTCGACGACCCGAAGATCTCGTGCTGAGCGGCCCGCTCGGCAGCCTGGATCAGTACACCCAGGCCGTCAACAGCATTCCGGTGCTCAGTGCCGAAGAGGAACGCGAGCTTGCAACGCGCCTGCAGCAGCATGGCGACCTCGATGCCGCCCGCGCCCTCGTGCTCGCGCATCTGCGCTTCGTCGTGCACATTGCACGCGGCTATTCCGGTTACGGCCTGCAGCTCGGCGACCTGATCCAGGAAGGCAACGTCGGCCTCATGAAGGCCGTCAAGCGTTTCGATCCCGAGGTCGGCATCCGTCTGGTCTCCTTCGCGGTGCACTGGATTCGCGCCGAGATTCACGAATTCGTCCTGCGCAACTGGCGGCTCGTCAAGGTCGCGACGACGAAAGCCCAACGGAAACTGTTCTTCAATCTGCGCAAGTCCAAGTCGCACCTTGGCTGGTTGAACCAGGAAGAGACCGAGGCCATCGCCAGGGATCTCGGAGTCAGCCCACGCGAAGTCACCGAGATGGAAAGCCGGCTCAGCGGCCGCGACATGAGCTACGACCCGGGCCCGGGCGAAGACGACGAGTATTCGCCGTCCGCCTATCTGCCGAGCCTCGACGACGATCCCGCGAGCGCCGTCGAGAAGCAGGACTGGACCGACTCCACGCACGCCCATCTCCATCAGGCGCTCGATCAGCTCGATGACCGCAGCCGCGACATCGTCGCGCGCCGCTGGCTCGGCGAGTCGAAGTCCACGCTGCACGAGCTGGCGGCCGAGTACGAGGTTTCGGCCGAGCGGATCCGTCAAATCGAAGCGAACGCGATGCGCAAGCTCAAGGCCCTCATGCCGCCCGACACGGGCGGCATTGCGGCGGTGACCTAGCGCCCGGGGAATCCCGCGTCTCACACGGGCCGCGAAGCGCCCGCCTCGTGCAGCAGGACCTTGACCATCGGCTGCAAGCCTGACGCCGGCTTGCGCTCAAGCTGCGACTTTGTTCCGGCGCGGCGCCACGCAGCCTGACTCCTCAGCGAACGCACTCGCGGTATCATGCCCACCGGCGCCGGGATCTGAGGCCCCGGCCAACTGACGGCTCGCCGTCGACGCCGGAATCAAGACAGGTGGCAAGCGCATGTCCACAGCCGACCCGTGGCTCAAGGAATACGGCAAGGACCACGACCATGCCGCCAACAAGGCGCTGCACTGGGTCTGCGTCCCGCTGATCGTGACAAGCCTGATCGGGCTGCTGTGGTCGCTGCCCGTTCCCGAGGCGTTCAGCGAGTCCTCGCCCGTGCTGAACTGGGGGACGCTCTTCATCATGGCGTCCGTCGTCTATTACTTCATCATGTCGCTGAGCCTCGCATTCGGTATCCTGCCGTTCCTGGTTCTCGTCGTCGTCATCGTGTCCTGGGCCGACGGGCTCGCGACGCCGCTCTGGCTCACTTCCGCCATAGCGTTCGCGCTGGGCTGGCTCGGGCAGTTCATCGGCCACCGGATCGAAGGCAAGCCGCCCTCGTTCTTCAAGGACCTGCAATACCTGATGATCGGCCCGCTGTGGCTGCTCGCGGCAGTCTACCGGCGCCTGCACATCCCGTACTGACTTGGCCGCGGCCGGAGCGCTCAACGTGTCGTCACGCAAGATCGTCGCCATCGTCGAGGACGAAGCGGCGATCAGGGACAACTACGCCGAGCGCCTGCGCCGGGAAGGCTATCGCGTGGCAGGCTACGGCACGCGCCGCGAGGCACTGGCGGGATTCGCAAGCCGCCTGCCGGACCTCGTCATCATCGACATCAACCTCGGCGACGAGATCGAAGGCGGCTTCGAACTCTGCCGGGAACTCAGGGCGCGATCGGCGCAATTACCGATCATTTTTCTCACCGCGCGCGAGAGCGAACTTGACGTCGTATCCGGCCTGCGGCTCGGCGCCGACGATTACCTGACGAAGAACATCAGCATCGAGCACCTGCTCGCACGCGTCGCCGCGCTGTTTCGGCGCACCGACGCGCTGAGTTCCAATTCGCGCGACGGCGAGCGGATCGAAAAGGGCTCGCTAGCGCTCGACCGCGACCGGATGTCGGCGACCTGGTGCGGGCAAGCCGTGCCGCTCACGGTCACCGAATTCTGGGTGGTCCACGCGCTCGCCCGAAGGCCCGGACACGTGCGCAACCGCGAACAGCTCATGGCGGCGGCGAACGTCGTTCTCGACGACAGCACGGTCACCTCGCAGATCAAGCGGATCCGGGCGAAATTCGCCGCGCTCGACCCCGATTTTGCCGCGATCGGCACCGTGTATGGTATGGGCTACCGCTGGGAAGCCGATTGACGCAAGGTTCCGCCGTTTCTTATAGTTGTCGGTCGGCAAACGTTTGCTGGGGCCGGTAACAGGAGCCGAAACCGCTGAGATCTGACCACGGAACGGCACTGCGCAGGCTCCTTGCCTGCGCGTATTCCCCCAGCCTGCACATTTCGGTTAAACAAGCGGAGCGAGCGCCGACTCCGCACGGGGAAGCCATGACTTCACGGTTCGACAACGGGACTCAGCGCACGGGGGCGACTCCGGGTGCGTGCCTGTTTGCGGCCATTCCCCAACTCAGGGCGATCCGCCGGGCAACAGGCTCGTGAGCAACGCCCGCATCATGACCGCACCCGGGCCGCAAGGCCTTTACCGGCCGGAGTACGAGCACGACAGCTGCGGCGTCGGCTTCGTCGCCCACGTCAAGGGCGAACGCAGCCACCAGATCATCCGCGATGCCGATCATCTGCTTTGCCGCATGGATCACCGCGGCGCCCGCGGCGCCGAGCCCAATACCGGCGACGGCGCCGGCATCCTCACCGCACTGCCCCACGAATTCCTGCGCAGGGTCGTTCGCGAGGATCTCGGCGCCGAACTTCCGGCACCCGGCCGGTTCGCGGCCGGCGTCACGTTTCTGCCGACGGACCTCGCCGAACGCGACCACTGCAAGGCCGTGGTCGCGGAAATCTGCGCAGCGGAGGGCCAGGAACTCGTAGGCTGGCGCCGCGTCCCGGTGAGTCCGGACCGGGCCGATCTCGGCGATTCGGCGCTCGCCGCAGCACCGCGCATCGAGCAGCTCGTGATCGCGGCCGGCGACGACCTCGAAGGCGACGCGTTCGAGCGCAAGCTCTACCTGATCCGCAAGCGCGCAAGCCACAGGCTCAGGGGCGACAGCTCGCTTGCCGAGGGCAAGTCCTTCTACATCTGCAGTCTCTCGACGAAGGTGCTGATCTACAAGGGCATGCTGACGCCGAGCCAGTTGCCCGACTTCTTCGACGACCTCAACGATCCCGACTACAAGAGCCATCTGGCGATGGTGCACTCGCGGTTCTCGACGAACACCTTCCCGAGCTGGGACCGCGCCCAGCCCAACCGCTTCATGTGCCACAACGGCGAGATCAACACGCTGCGCGGCAACGAGAACTGGATGAAAGCCCGCGAAGGCGTCATGCAGAGCGCGCTCTTCGGCGACTCGCTGCGCGAACTTTTCCCCATCGTGGAGCCCGATTGCTCCGACTCAGGCGTCTTCGACAACGTGCTTGAGTTCCTGCTCATGACGGGCCGGACACTGCAGGAATCGGTGATGATGATGATCCCGGAGGCCTGGCAGAAGAACGAGCTCATGTCTCGGACGAAGCGCGCGTTCTACGAGTACCAGTCCTGCATCATGGAACCGTGGGACGGCCCGGCTTCGATCGCCTTCACTGACGGCCAGTACATCGGCGCCGTGCTCGATCGCAACGGCCTGCGACCGAGCCGCTACTATCTGACTCACGACGACCGCGTGGTCATGGCGAGCGAGGTCGGAGTCGTGCCGATCGCCCCGGGCAACGTCAAGGCCAAGGGCCGGCTGGAACCCGGCCGCATGTTCCTCATCGACTTCGAGCAGGGCCGGCTCGTTCCCGACGAGGAACTCAAGGACGAGTTCGCACGACGCCACCCCTACGGTCAGTGGCTCCAGGCGCAGCGGCTTACGCTCAGCGAACTCGAGAGCGAAGCGGCGCCGCGGCGCTTCGATCAGCACACGCTGCTCGCGCGCATGCAGGCCTTCGGCTACACGACGGAGACCATGCAGTTCATGCTGCAACCGCTCATCGAGCAGTTGCGCGACCCCGTGGGCTCGATGGGCAACGACAGCGCGCTTGCCTGTCTCAGCGACCGCTCGCGGATGCTCTACGACTATTTCAAGCAGTTGTTCGCGCAGGTGACGAACCCGCCGATCGATTCGATCCGCGAAGAGATCATCATGTCGCTGGAGTGCTATATCGGCCCGGAGGGCAATCTGCTGGACCCGAGCGAAGGGCACGCGCACCGGCTCAGGCTGCGCCACCCGATCCTCTCCAACGAGGACGTGGCGGCGATCAAGGCCATGGACCACCACGGCTGGCGGTCGAAGACCATCGACATCACCTACGACCGCACCGGGATTTCCGGCGGTCTCGTCGCCGCGCTCGACCGGATCAGCCAGGAAGCCGAACAGGCGATCGACGAAGGCTACAGCATCGTGGTGCTCTCCGACCGGCGCATCGGCCCGGACCGCATTCCGCTGAGTACGCTCCTTGCCTGCGGCGCCGTGCACCACCATCTCGTCAGGCGCGAGAAGCGCACGCGCATTGGCATCATCGTCGAAAGCGGCGAAGCGCGCGAGGTCCATCAACATTGCCTTTTGATCGGCTACGGCGCCGACGCGATCAATCCCTATCTCGCTTTCGAAGCCCTGTGGCAGGCGCGCGAGGACGGCCTGATTCGCGCGGATACGAAACTCGTCGAAGCCTACCGGAAGGGCGTCGCGAAGGGGATGCTCAAGGTTATGGCCAAGATGGGCATCTCGACGCTGCAATCCTACAAGGGTGCGCAGATCTTCGAGGCCCTCGGCCTCGCCGACGAGGTCATCGACAAGGCTTTCGCCGGCACGCCGAGCAGGCTGCAGGGCGTCGGCTTCGAGGTGCTGGAACGCGAGTCCGCGCGCCGGCACGCGCTCGCTTACCCCGAGAACGAGGACGACCGCTCCGAATCGCTGCCGAACCCGGGCGACTTCCACTGGCGCAGCGCCGGCGAGCAGCACGAGTGGGATCCGACCACGATCTTCTCCCTGCAGGTTGCCGCGCGCCGCGACGACCGCAATGCCTATCGCCAGTTTGCCGAACAGGCCAACGCCGAGGCGCGCCACGCCGCGACGCTGCGCGGGCTGCTCGAGTTCGAGCCCGATGCCGCGGGCGGGCCCGTACCGCTCGACGAGGTCGAGCCCGCGAGCGAGATCGTCAAGCGTTTCTGTACGGGAGCCATGAGCTTCGGCTCGATTTCGGCGGAATCGCATGAGGCGCTCGCCGTCGCGCTTAATCGCCTGGGCGGCCGAAGCAACACGGGCGAGGGCGGCGAGGACCCGGAGCGCTTCGTGCCGCTGCCGAACGGCGACTCACGGCGTTCGGCAATCAAGCAGGTCGCCTCGGGCCGATTCGGCGTGACGATCTGGTACCTGACGAACTCAGACGAACTGCAGATCAAGATGGCGCAGGGCGCCAAGCCCGGCGAGGGCGGCGAATTGCCGGGGCGCAAGGTCGACGAGAACATCGCTCGAATCCGCTACTCGACCCCCGGCGTCGGCCTGATCAGCCCGCCGCCGCACCACGACATCTATTCGATTGAGGACCTCGCGCAACTGATCCACGATCTGAAGAACTCCAACCCTTCGGCCCGGGTCAGCGTCAAGCTCGTCTCGGAGGTTGGCGTCGGCACGATCGCGGCGGGCGTCGTCAAGGCGCACGCCGACCACGTCCTGATCTCCGGCGATTCGGGAGGCACGGGCGCCTCGCCGCTGACGAGCATCAAGCACGCGGGGCTGCCCTGGGAACTCGGCATCGCCGAGACGCACCAGACGCTCGTGCTCAACGATCTTCGCAGCCGCACGGTTCTGCAGACCGACGGCGGGCTCAAGACCGGCCGCGATGTCGTCATCGCGGCGTTGCTCGGCGCCGAGGAAATGGGCTTCTCGACCGCGCCGCTCGTCGCGCTCGGCTGCATCATGATGCGCAAATGCCACCTGAACACCTGTCCGGTCGGCATCGCCACCCAGGACCCCGAACTCAGAAAGAAGTTCACGGGCCAGCCGGAGCACGTCGTCAACTATCTTTTCATGGTCGCCGAAGAAGCGCGCGAGGTCATGGCCGGACTCGGTTTTCGCCGCTTCGTCGACATGATCGGCCGGACCGATGCCCTGCGCACGCGCCGGGCCATCGACCACTGGAAAGCCGACGGCCTGGATCTCTCACCGATTCTCGCGCCCGCGGTCAAGCCCCACGACGCAGTCGGCGTCTACTGCACGATGGCACAGGATCACGGCCTGGACCGCGCGCTCGACAACCGCCTGATCGAGCTTGCCGCAGAGTCGCTCGCCAACGGCTGCAAGACCCGGATCGATCTCCCGATCGTCAACACGAACCGTACCGTGGGCACGATACTGAGCCACGAACTCGTCAAGAAGTGGGGCGAGCGCGGACTGCCTGGCGACACGATCCACATCAAGCTCACCGGTTCGGCGGGGCAGAGCTTCGGCGCCTTCCTTGCCCGCGGAGTCACGCTCGAGCTCGAGGGCGACGGCAACGACTACGTCGGCAAGGGCCTCTCCGGCGGCGACCTGATCGTCTATCCGCCGCGCGAGAGCACGTTTGTTGCGGCAGACAACGTCCTGATCGGCAACGTCGCGCTCTACGGAGCCACGGGCGGGCAGGCGTTCTTCCGCGGCCAGTGCGCCGAACGGTTCTGTGTGCGCAACAGCGGCGCGCGGGCCGTGATCGAGGGCGTGGGCGATCATGCCTGCGAGTACATGACCGGCGGGCGGGCCGTCGTGCTCGGCCGCACCGGACGCAATTTCGCGGCGGGCATGTCCGGCGGCGTCGCCTATGTGCTCGATGCCGACGGCGACTTCGCTGAGATGTGCAACATGGAGCTGGTGGAACTTGAGGCCGTCGAAATCGATGCAGACATTGCGGAGCTTCGCGAACTGATCGAGCTGCACCTGAAGTACACCGGGTCGAAGGTCGCCGCACGGGTACTCGAGGACTGGTCGAACGTGCTCACACAGTTCGTCAAGGTCATGCCGACAGACTACAAGCGCGTACTCGCCGAGCGCGAGGCTGAGGAGCGCTCGCGCGCCGACGGCACGAAGCGCGACCGGGGACTCGCCGCCGCTGCAAGCGAACAGGCCGCACCGGCTGTCGCAGCCGCCGGCAGATAGGCGGTGTTGCGGCGCTTCGAAATGGTCCTGTGGTTCCCCGCGCAGCGAGCCTTGCCGACGACCTGGCCCGGTTGCGCCGAATCCGGCACTGCTTGCTGAACGGAAGGCCAGAACCATGGGAAAGTCAACGGGCTTCATGGAATATCCCCAAAGGAGCGTGCCCTACCGGGACGCGCTCGAACGGCTTGGCGACTTCCGCGAGATATTTACCGAGGCCGACGAGGCCCAGCTGAGCACGCAGGGAGCGCGCTGCATGGATTGCGGCGTGCCGTTCTGCCAGTCCGACGACGGCTGCCCGATCGACAACCTGATTCCCGAGTGGAACGACCTCGTCTACCAGGGCCGCTGGCGCGAGGCGCTCGACCGCCTGCACCAGACGAACAATTTCCCCGAATTCACGGGCCGAACCTGCCCGGCACCCTGCGAAGGCGCCTGCGTGCTCGGCATTACGGACCCACCCGTGACGATCAAGAACATCGAGAACGCCATCATCGACCGGGGCTTCGCCGAAGGCTGGGTCAAGCCGCAGTCGCCGCACACGCGCACGGGCAAGACCGTCGCAGTCGTCGGCTCCGGCCCCGCCGGGCTCGCCGCCGCCGAACAGCTCAACAAGGCCGGCCACAACGTCACCGTCTACGAGCGTGAAGACCGTGTCGGCGGCCTGCTCATGTACGGCATTCCGAACATGAAGCTCGACAAGGCCGTCGTCGACCGGCGCATCGACCTCATGCGAAAGTCGGGCGTGAAGTTCATCGTCAACGCCGACGTCGGCAACGGCGTGGATCCCGCGGAGCTCCGGGCCGGGTTCGATGCGCTCGTCCTCGCCACGGGCGCGACGCGGCCGCGCGATCTCAACGTCGACGGCCGCTCGCTCTCCGGGATTCACTTCGCTATGGAGTACCTGACCGAAAACACGCGAAGCCTGCTCGACAGCAATCTCGCCGACGGCAATTACATCGATGCAAAGGACAAACGCGTCATCGTGATCGGCGGCGGCGACACCGGTGCGGACTGTATCGGCACGGCGCTCCGACACGGCTGCCGCAGCCTCGTCAACCTCGAGTTGCTTGACGAGCCGCCGCCCGAACGCGCCGACGACAATCCCTGGCCGCTCTGGCCCAAGATCCATCGCACGGACTACGCGCACGAGGAATCGATCGCGCGTTTCGGTACGGATCCGAGAAGCTACGCCGTCGTCTCGAAACGTTTCCTCGATGACGGCAACGGCCGGGTTGCGGGCGTCGAGGTCTGCACGGTGCGCTGGCAGCGCGTGGACGGTCAGTTCCAGATGGAGGAAGTCGAAGAGTCCCGGCAGGTGCTCGAGGCCGACCTCGTGCTGCTCGCGATGGGCTTCCTGGGACCGGAGGCCTACCTGGCCGAATCACTCGGCCTCGAACTCGACGCGCGCTCGAACTATCGGGCCAAGCACGGCCCCTTCGCGACCAACGTCCCCGGCGTCTACGCTGCAGGCGACTGCCGCCGCGGCCAGTCGCTGGTCGTCTGGGGGATCAACGAAGGCCGCGGCGCGGCCCGCGCCGTCGACGTATATCTCAGAGGCTCAAGCCGCCTTCCAGCGCCGGGACTCACGCTCGGCATGGCCGGCGGCTGAGCGTCGCCCGCATGTTTGCCTTCAGGGAACCTGCCCTGGTCAGCGCCGAACGCGCACTCGCGGGACGCGCGCAAGCGCTCCCCGTCGCTGACAGGCATTTCGTCCTCGGCCGACCGATCAAGCCGCCGTTCCCGGAAGGCCTCGAGCGCGCCGTGTTCGCGATGGGCTGCTTCTGGGGCGCAGAACGGCGCTTCTGGCTCGCCGACGGCGTGTACACGACTGCAGTCGGTTACGCAGGAGGCTACACGCCGAACGCGACCTACGAGGAAGTTTGCTCGGGACGGACCGGCCACACCGAGGTCGTGCTCGCTGTGCACGATCCCGCGGCCGTGAGCTACGAGGAGTTGCTCACGATTTTCTGGGAGTCGCACGATCCGACGCAGGGCATGCGGCAAGGCGCCGACATCGGGACCCAGTACCGCTCGGCGATCTACGCCCACGGCGAGGCGCAGCGCGCCGCGGCCGAGCGAAGCCGCGAGCGCTACCAGAGCAGACTCACCGAGGCGGGCTACGGCGCGATCACGACCGAGATCCGCGCGGCGCCCGAGTTCTACTACGCGGAGGAGTACCACCAGCAGTATCTGGCCAGAAACCCGGCCGGATATTGCGGTATCGGCGGTACGGGCGTGCGCTGCGACACCGGGCATCCTGCGGCGTAGCAACTCTCGGTAGCACATTTGCTCGCGTGCGCAACTTGTGATCGAGTTTGTCGAATGTGGTTCGATCTCTGGCTCGATCGCTCAGCAGGTGTGCAAAGTTGCAGATTCTTGCTTGCGACCGCTTGTGAACCTCGAGCTTCGGGCGCACTGATTCTTCAAGACCCGCAGACCGCCGGCTGGCGTTACTCCGCGTGGCGCGGGAAGTAGACGCTAAAGACGACGCCGTCTCCATCGGGCAGATTGTCCGCCCCCACGCGCCCGCCGTGGAACTTCGCGATCAGCGCGACGATGTAAAGCCCGAGTCCGAGGTGCGGCCGGTCGTCGCCGCGCTTGCGAATCGACACCAGTGAATCGAACAGTTGCTCGCGCATCGATTCGGGCAGCTCCGAACCCGTATTGCTGACGGACAGGACAAACTCCAAGGGCGCGCCGAGCAGATCGATCCCGATGCGGCTGCCGGCCGGGCTGAATCCGACCGCATTGTCGACGAGCTTGTCCATGAGCTGCGCGACCAGGTCCCCCGAACCGCTGACCGTGGCCGGCCCGTCCGTCCGCAGATCGCAGGCGAAACTCCGATCTGCGTAGACGTCGCCATACGCCTTGCCGCAGACCTCGACGACCGCAGCGAGATCGAATACCTCCGGCGTCGTCTCCTCGATCGCGTGCTCCATCCGTGTGGCTTCGCTCATTGCCGCAAGTATCGAATCCAGACGGGCGGTGCCGCCGCGCAAGCGCTGCAGGTAGACCTGCGCCGCGTCCCTGTCAGCCTCCTGCTCGAGGTTGTCGAGCGAGGTCGAGACGACCGCCAGCGGCGTTCGAAGTTCGTGCGAGAGCTTGCTTGCAAGCGTGCGCAGATAGTCCGTGTGCTCCCGAAGACGTCGGAGCAGGTCCGCAAAGCTGCGCGCGAGATCGCCAAGTTCGTCGCTCGCACGCCGGCCGGGCACGTCAACCTGAATCTCGCCCTTCGGTCCGAGCGCCGTTTCCGCGGCGTGTGCGAGCCTTCTGACTCTGAGCGAGAGAAATGTCGCGTAGCCGAGGAGCCCGGCGGCGGCGAGCACGCTCGCAAGCAGCGTGAACGTCATGAGCCGCATCAATGCCTGGTTTGTGAGCGTCAGGATCGGATCGCTGGCCTGCTCGAGCAGCACGGCGCCGAGCACGCCGTCCGGGCCGCGAATCGGTGCGGCGGCCGCGACTATGGCGCTGTCGTCGGGCCCCCTGCGGAACCACGCCATCGCGGGTTCCCCGTCCAGTGCAGTCCTGAGCGCCTCGTCACCCAGGCGCCCGAACGGTTCCTCGAGCGTTTCGTAGTCAGGATCGTCGCGGCGTAACAGCGAGCGGAACATGCGCTCGGCAAGCGCCGTTGCGCCTGTATCGGCCGCCAGGGCGCCGGACTCGACACTGCCGGCATCCGAAAGCACCCAGCCGTCGCGGTTCACGACGCGGAAACGGTCTCCCGCGCGGTTGAACTGGTTCACGAACTCCTGCAATTGCGGAAGCTGGTGGATGAAGTGCGAGGCCCTGGCCTGCCCGCCTTCCCAGGTCGAGTTCAGTTCGACGGAGTAGTTCGATGCGCCTGCCGGATCGACATCGATAACGGCAAATCCAAGCGACGCGCCAATCAGGTCGAGCGGTACCCGGGCCTCGACGCTGTAGCCATCGGCCGTGGTCCGCCACGCGCTCAGTACACGGTCCTCGAAACTGCCGCTCGGTGCGAACGCGGGCGGCATCGTCCGTTGCGCCCGAAACCGGCCCGGCGCGCGGGTCATGAGCAGCAGCGGATTCGATGCACCGGCTTCGGGTTCGAGCATGAGCAGCAGGCGGTCGCCGTACGGGGTCTGTCCGGGGGAACCCTGCTGGACGATGTCCGGGTCTGCGACGGTGACAAAGAGGTAAGCGTAGCGTCGGTAAACGCCGGTCCGGTACGCGTGGCCGCCCGGCAGCGATCGCACCGTCGCGTTGCCGGGATCCCAATCGTTGTCAAAACCGTCGACCGTGAGTTCGCGGCGCAGCGGCTCGGCGTAGATTGTCGCGGCAACGCCAGCCAGCTCGTTCGCACGTTCGCCCACGGGACGAATCAGCGCGGGCTCGTCGTCAAGCGCGGCAGCGACAGTTCCCGCGCTCGCGAGTAGCGAGGCCTCAAGACCGCGGCGCAGCGCTCCCTCCATCTCCTCAACGAAGCGCATCCCGGCCCACGGCAGCACGAGTGTCAGCAGACCGAAGCCGAGAAGCTGGGCGCGCAGCGACATCGCGTGGCGACTGCGCGCCTAGTAGCCTGCACCGCAGGAATTCACGGCTGCAAATCCGCTCTCATCCACCCCTTCGGCCGATCCATTTCGTCAAATATGACTCGATATTATCCTCAATGGATCGGCCGAAGGGGCGACGATATCGGATTTTCGCATTCGCGACTTCCTACAGCGCAGGCTCCTGGCGCGCGGCGGCCCCGGCAGAGCGCAATGTCTGCATCATCCTGAAAATCCGGATTCCTCTATCGCGAAGTCCATTGTATTGTGACGCGCGAGGATCACGAACTCGGCGAGTCGGGGAGAAAAGCCCATGCAGAACCAGTCCGCGCGGCGCGTCGCGATAGTCGGAGCCGTCAGGATTCCGTTCTGCCGCGCCTATACGAGCTACCGCACGTGCTCGAACATGGAAATGATGACGGCGGCACTGCGTGGGCTCGTCGACCGTTACGGCCTTGAGGGCCAGCGCCTCGGCGACGTGTCGCTCGGCGCGGTCGTCAAGCATTCGCGCGACTGGAACCTTGCGCGCGAGTCGACATTGTCCTCGGGACTCGCGGCCGAAACGCCGGCATTCGACATTCAACGCGCCTGCGGCACGAGCCTGTCCGCCGCGACCGCCATTGCGAGCAAGATCGCTGTCGGCATGATCGATTCCGGTATAGCGGGCGGCACCGACAGCATCAGCGACGTTCCCGTGGTCTACCCGGACGCCTACCGGCGCCTGTTGTTCGCAAGCGCAGGCGGCAAGACGCTGGGACAGCGGCTCAAGCCCTGGCTCGGACTCAGACCGCGGCACTTCAAGCCGGTGCTGCCGAACGTCGTCGAGCCGCGCACGGGCCTGTCGATGGGCCAGAGCATGGAAATCACCGTCAAGCAGTGGGGCATCTCCCGCGAAGCGCAGGATGAACTTGCGCTTGCGAGTCACGCGAGGGCCGAGCGCGCGTATCGCGACGGTTTCTACGACGATCTCGTCGTCGAGTTCAAGGGCGTGCGCAGGGACAACAACATACGCGCGGACTCGAATCTCGAACAACTCGCAAAGCTCAAACCCGTGTTCGACAGAAGCAGTTCCGGCACGCTGACGGCCGGCAACAGCACGCCGTTGACCGACGGCGCGTCGGCAGTGCTCATGAGTTCGGAGCAGTGGGCGGCGGAGCGAGACCTGCCGGTCCTGGCCTACCTGACTCACGGGAAGGAAGCCGCCGTCAATTTCGTCGACGACGAAGGCCTGCTCATGGCGCCGGCGTATGCCGTGTCCGAGATGCTCGAGCAGGCCGACCTTGCACTGCAGGACTTTGACTTCTACGAGATTCACGAAGCGTTCGCGGCGCAGGCGCTCGCGACGCTCGCCGCGTGGGAATCTCCGGAATTCTGCCGCGACCGTCTGGGTCGCAGGGAACCGCTGGGCTCCATCGATCGCTCGAAGCTCAACGTTCGGGGCGGCAGCGTCGCAATCGGCCACCCCTTCGCCGCGACCGGCGCGCGGCTGCTCGGAACGCTCGCGAAACTCCTCCACGAACGCGGCACCGGCCGTGGGCTGATCACGGCCTGCACGGCCGGGGGCATGGGCGTGACGGCGATCCTCGAGGCTGCCGGCAGCGGCTGACCGCCTGCGCGGCAGCCGGTGGCAAGGGCGCCGGTCTCGGTGCGACGTGCGGTTCTGCGGTGGGCTGCCGACGCCGGTCGATCGCGCAGATCCCTGGCCGGGAAGGGTCCGCTGACGGTCGCTCAGCCGGCGATCGCCAGCGCGTAGCTCACGAGAAGCGGCAGCGTTGCAGCGCTCAGCAACGTCGAGGTGAGCACGATGCTCGCCACATCGTTTGGGTCGCGATCGTAGCGTGCCGCGAAGAGATAATTGAAGACCGCCGCCGGCATTGCCCCCTGCAGTATCAGCACGCTTCTAGCTATTCCTTCCAGTCCGAAGAACTCTGCGACGCCGAGCGCAACGGCGAAACCGATGACGAGCCGCGTGGCTCCGAGCAACAGCGCCAGCGGCAGGCGCCTTGCGCGCAGCCCGCCGAGCGTGTTGCCGAGGGCGAGCAGCATGAGCGGCATGGTGACGTCGCCGAGCAAGCCAATCGTCGCTGCGGTCCACTCGGGCAAGTGCACATCGCCCGCGAACACGACCGCTCCGATCACCGCCCCGTAGATTACGGGCGTCGTTGCAAGTGTCCGCAGAGGCGAAGCCTCTGACTGCAGCATCGGCGTCAGGGTCACCTGGCAGACCGAGGTCGTCACGAAAACCGCAACACCGAGCGCGAGACCCGTTTCGCCGAATGCGAACACGCAAAGCGGCAACCCCATGTTGCCGTGATTGCCGATCGAAAGCACCGGCAAAAAGGACCGAACCGGCAATCCCGAAACTCCGAGCACAGCCCATGCACACGCAATCGTCACCGCGAACATCGCGAGGGACGCCAGGAACATGTTGACGATATCGGCGATCGGAAGCGTGAGCCCGGCGAAGCTGTCGATGATCAGGCAGGGACCGCACACGTTCATGATCAAGCGCGTGACAAACTCGCGCTCGAACGGAAAGCCGAACCGGCGCCACGCGTAACCGATGCTCGCAAGCGCCAGCACCGGCAGCAGAATGCCCGAAAGTTGTCCGATCACCTTGCGACGTCCGTAAGTTCAGGTGTCCTGGACGTGGCAAGGCTCGGTGCGAGCCGGCAACAGCCGGCCGTCAGGCGAGCCCGAATGAGACGGCAGAGTGTGGCTCATGGCGCGGAGTATCTCGGTTTTTCGCGTGGCGTGCTATTTTCCGCGATCGTTACGCAAGCGTGACAGCAGGTGTACCTTGTGGCGGTACTGCGAAGTCGATGAAGAGATCCTTGCCCGCCCGATACGGGCGGTGGGCCGTCGTGGCGGGGGCTTCGCGGGGCCTGGGTGCCGCGTTCGCCGAGGAACTGGCGAAGCGGGGCATGAGTGTCGTGCTCTTGGCGCGCCGCGGAGATGTGCTGGAGGATGTCGCCGGCCGCCTGCATGCCGACCATGAAGTCGACGTCCGTTGCGTGACGCTCGACCTGGCGTCGGCCGACGTTGCCGCGACGCTCGCCGATGCCGTTCGGGACATCGACCTCGGCATCGTCATCTACAACGCGGCTCGCATTCCCATCGGCGGTTTCCTCGACATGGACGAGGACGTGCTCGAACAGGTCGTCAGCGTCAACGTGCGTGGACCGCTGCTGCTCGGCCCCTGGCTCTACCCGCTCTACTATGTCGCCCTGCTGCTGCCCCGGGAGCGCGATGACGATCGCCGCTGCGCCGAAAAATACGGGCCCCTCTGGGAGCAATACCGCGCAAGCGTGCCCTGGCGAATCGTGCCGCGTATCTACTAGGCGCCTGCGATGAGACGATTGCTGATCGGCCTGCTTCAGCTCTTCCGGCGCATATCGCTGCTCCTGCACAGGCTGCGCGGGAAGACGAGCGCCGATGTCGCCGAGGAGCGCGTGGTCAGCGGCCGGACCTGGGACGAGTTCTGCGACACGCTCAAGGCCGCGGGCGCCGCGCTCAACTACCCGGGCGCGCCCCGGGACCCGTTCAACCAGGCCGAAGGATACCGTTACCTGAGCCGCCTGCTCCGGGGCGGACTCATGGCCTTCGTGGAATACGCGGACCCACGGGCGCCCGTGCTGCACCGCGTTGCCCATGAGACGGTCAAGCTCGGCTCGGACAACCCCGACAACCACTACCAGACGGCCGCCATCCACGGCGACTACGATTACCGCATCAGCGGCGCGCGCAACACGGTCAGGTATCTCGGTTTCGGCACGCAGGCCGGGCACTACGGGCAGGGCGGCGGGATGCCCCCGACCGGCTACGTCGAAGCCGGGGAACTTGCGATCGGCGAGGACGGCTACTTCGAACTGCTCGTGAGCAGCAAGCGCCACGAGGGCAACTGGCTGCCCATGACACCGGAAAGCCGCACGCTGATCGTGCGTCAGACCTTCCTCGACCGAACGGCAGAAGTCCCGGCCGAGCTCACGATCGAGCGCATCAACTGCAGCGAGGAGGAGAAACGGCCCGCACCGCTCACGCCCGAACAACTCGACGAGGGGCTCAGGTCCGCAGGCACGCTCGTGGCGGGCGCCGCGATGCTGTTCGCCAACTGGGCACGCGGCTTCAGCAGGCACAGCAACCGGCTTCCCATGTTCGACCCCGATGTCTCGCTCAGAGCGGGCGGCGACCCCAACATCGTCTACCATCACAGCCACTGGGAGTTGGCCGAGGACGAGGCGCTGCTCATCGAAGTCATGCCGCCTGAGTGCGAACATTGGAACTTTCAGGTAAATAACTACTGGATGGAATCGCTGGACTACCGTTATCACACGATTCACACGAACAGGAAGCTCGCCCGTTACGAGGACGACGGCTCCGTTCGTCTCGTCGTGGCCCACCGCGATCCGGGACTCCCGAACTGGCTCGAAACCGCGGGTCACACGTCCGGGACGATGTGCTTTCGCTGGATCAAGGCGAGCGAACATCCCGAGCCCCGTACCCGGGTCGTCAGTCTGGCGGAGCTTGAAGCCTTGAGGAATCGCCGGGCTCGCGGCGCGTAGAGGCCTTGTCACGGATGTCCCCGCAGGAAGCGAAACCCCGGCAGACGTCGACCGACTACACGAGGCCGTATCGCCCGTTTCGCGTCGCCGTCGCCAACCGGGCGGGCCGCTTGGCGCGCAAGGCCGGCTTCGGCGGCGGTCTCGATGTCGACAGGCTCATCGACGCCGCCCGAAAGAAGACGGGGCTGTCGGACTTCGGCGACGAGTGGTTTCTTGAACCGTTGGCCGTCCTGGTGAAGTCGATCAACGAGGAAGCGAATCTCACCACGGTGGGCTACGCCGTACAGCGGTCGAGAATCGTGTCGGTCCTCGCGACGCGACTCCTCGCCGAGCGGCTGATCGGCGGGCACCCGGAGATCGTCGACCTCGAACTCGGCAGGATCGTTCTCATCACGGGTCTGCAGCGGACCGCAACGACCAGCTTGCACCGGCTGATCGCTGCGGATCCGGCTATCCGGGCGCTGAAGACCTGGGAGGCGCTCAACCCGGTACCGTTCCCCCGCGAGACACAGGGCAAACCCGAAGCGCGACTCGAGGCGGCCAGGCGCGCCGAGAAGGCGATGAGCTGGCTCGCACCGGAATTCACCGCCATTCATCCGCTCGCCCACGACGCGCCGGAAGAGGACGTGTTCCTGCTCGACCTCTCGTTCATGAGCCAGTCTCCGGAAGCGATGATGCATGTGCCGAGCTACTCCGAATGGCTCGAGCAGCAGGATCACACGAGGAGCTACGAGTATCTGCTCACGATGCTCAAGGTGCTGCAGTGGCAGCGGCCGGGCAGGAACTGGGTCCTCAAGACACCCAATCATCTCGAACACCTCGACGTGGCGCTGCGCGTGCTGCCGCGGACCTCGGTCGTTCAGACCCACCGCGATCCGAAGCAGGCGCTCGCCTCGTTCTGCAGCATGGTCGCGCATGGCCGGGGCATCCTGAGCGACCGAGTGGATGCGCGCGAGATCGCAGCGCACTGGGTGCCGAAGATGCGCCGCGTGCTCGAACGCTCCATCGGGGTTCGATACTCCGGAACCGCAGGCGCTTGCATCGACGTGTCCTACTACGATCTCCTGAAGCGCCCGATCGACGAGTTGCAACGAGTCTATCGCTGCGCCGCGATCGAGTTCGACGAAACATCCGAGCGCGCTGCAAGCGAAGCGCTAAACGCCAACGTCCAGTATCGCCATGGCGTACACGTCTATTCCCTCGACGATTTCGGACTCGACGCCGATCGCATCGACCGGGACTTCGAGTTTTACACGCGGGTCTACCGGATTCCGGATGAAGCAACCGGACTGGCGAACGCTTGACCGGGTTTCGCGCGCCACAGCGACCTGAAACGCAAATCAGAAAGAGCAGAAAACCATGCAGACCGATACTCAATCCGGTGACTACACTACGTTGGGCGGTGCCGTATATGGCGCCTTCGCGGATGTATTCGCGCGCAAGGACCGAACCGGACCGTTGCCTGACAGTTTCCGTATCGACGGCAAGGTCTGCCTCGTCACCGGCGCCAACAGCGGGCTCGGCAAGGCGGTGGCGGTCGACCTCGCCAGGCGCGGCGGCCGCGTCCTCATGGCCTGCCGCAGCGGCCACCCGCAAGCCGGGAAAGACGTCAGCCGCGAGTCGGGCTCGAACCTCGTGGAAATGCTCAAGGTCGACCTCGCCGATCTGCATTCCGTGCACGAGCTCGGCGACACGCTCAGACAGCAGGGCCGGCGGCTCGACATCATCGTTCTGAACGCGGGCCTCATACCGCGCAGTGCCCGCAGGACCCCGCAGGGCTACGAAATGATGTTCGCGGTGCACTTCCTTGCCAACCGCGCCCTGATCGACCGGCTGTTGTCCGATGGGCTGATTCAACCATCCACCGATCCGAAGCAACGGCCGCGCATCGTGATCGTCGGCTCCGAATCGCACCGATCCGCCGGACCCATCGACTTTCAGACCTTCGGCGCGTTTACCGACTATGGCCTGAGGGACAGCCTCAAGCACTACGCCGCGAGCAAGCTGAGCCTTTGCACCTACGCCCAGGAACTGTCGCGCCGGCTCAATTCCGAAGGGGAGACTCGAGTCGCCGTGAACTCGCTCTGCCCCGGACCCGTCCGTTCGGGAATCGTGCGCGACGCTCCGGTGTTCCTGCGACTCCTGACCCAAGCCCTTGCCAAACTGTTTTTCACGCCGCCGGACAAGGCCGCCCGCCCGGTCATCTACCTGTGCTGCGCCGAGGCGATGGGCGAACGTACCGGCGTCTACCTGCATGTATTCAGCGAAAAACCCGCTTCCCCGCTCGCCCGGGACGAAACTGCGGGCAAGCGGCTGTGGGAACTGAGCGAGTCGATGATCGACAAGCAGGCCACGGGCGGCTCGATGGGCATCGAGCAGGGGTAGCTTGCGTGTTCCGCCATGTGATTAGGTCCGACGCGGTGGGCATCGATGCGCCGGTCGAGCGCGCGTGGGAAGTCCTGACGGACTTCGAACGATACGGCGAGTGGAACCCCTTCACGCCCAGGGTGGACGCGAGTCTCAAGGTCGGCGCGCCGGTCGTGCTCCATGTGAAGCTTGGGCCGTTCCGGCTCAGGCAGACGGTACGCATCCAGACCATCGAACCACCGACGCTGCTGGCCTGGAGCATGACCATGGGCGCCGCCGGGCTTCTGAGCGCCCACCGCGAACAGCGCCTGGAACCGTTGGATGAGTCGCGCTGCCGCTATGTCACCACCGACGCCTTCCACGGCCTGCTGACCCCACCGGTCGCGCTGGTTTGGGGCGGCGCCATACGGCGCGGCTTCAACGCGATGGCGGTGGCTCTGGCCCGCAGATCTCAGCAAGGGCCGAGATGATCGCGCCGGATCTTGCGCGGCTTCGGTAGAGATTTGCGGGCCAAGGGGGGGCGGGCCGGGACGGCCCCGCCATGATGGACAGAAAGCCCGCAAGACGGCTACCGTAACGAGCCGGAGACTCGATCAGGGGAACGCCATGGCTCGTACCAAGCCCGTCGCGCTCGGCCGGCCCCGAATGGACTTCGAACGCCAGCGCACCGACCTTGCCTGTGCGTTTCGCTGGGCGGCCCGCCTGGACATGCACGAATCGGTCGCCAACCACTTCAGCCTTGCCGTCGACGAAGGCGGGACGCGGTTCCTGATGAATCCGAGGGGTCGGCATTTCTCCCGCATAAAGGCCAGCGAACTCGTACTTCTCAATGCCGAAGACGAGCAGACCATGCAGCGGCCGGATGCCCCGGATCCCACGGCATGGGCACTGCACGGCAGCATCCACCGGCGCGTCCCGCATGCGCGGTGCGTGCTACACGTCCACTCGAGGAACGCGTCGGTGCTCGCCTGCCTCGCCGAGCCTACGCTACCGCCCATCGACATCAACGCGATGCGATTCCGGGGACGCGTGAGTATCGACGACGGTTTTCACGGCATGGCCCTTGACGATGAGGCCGAACGTATCGCCGGGCTGGTGGGCGATAACCCGATTGTCCTGATGCGCAACCACGGCGTGATGGCGCTCGGTGAGACGGTCGCCCGGACGTTCGACGATCTCTACTACTTCGAGCGCGCCTGCTCGACCTACGTAGCGGCGCTCCAGACCGGCCAGGAACTGCGCATCGTTTCAGACGAGGTGGCCGCGAAGACGGCCCAACAATGGCGCGACTATCAGAACCTGAGCGAGGATCACTTCCGCGAGCTTCAGGAGATCCTCGACCGGGAGGATCCGTCCTGGCGCGGCTGAGCGTGTTGGGCGCGGCGGCGAGCGTTCAACCATCCGGGCGATAAGCGCAATTCGTGTGCCGGCGCGCATTCCACGACAAACAAGGTACGACAAGCCTTGTCGGCAAGGCTTGTCCGGGCGGCCTGGCGGCCGGGCGGCGACACCCGGGGGTTTCGTCGTTCGGATCCCGGACCAGGATCTGCAGTCAGGCGCTGCGGCCAATCTGTCGAGACATGGGGTGGCAGAACGTCCCACAGTACTCATGCCTGGGCTCACCGTCAGGGATATAGCCTGCACTCCTGTAGAAGCGCAGCGCGGTATTGGAGCTCTCAAGCTTCATTTCCCGAACTCCGGCGGCAAGCGCTGCGTCCTCCAGTGCCGACAGGAGCGCCTTGCTGACACCGCAGAATCGGGCATCCGGAGATACGTACATCAGCGCGATGACGCCCTTCAGGTCCATGAGTCCGAATCCAACGATCTGACCCTCCCGCTCGACAACCAGCGCCACGTTGCGTTGGGAGGCGATCCACAGCTCGAAGTTGGCGGCCGTCTTGTTTTCAAGCCACCACTGGAGAATGCCCGGATCGTCGCGGTGGTCCTCCGCGCAAAGCTCGATGATGGAGCGCCGCACGACATCGCATGCCGCCGCCGCATCGGAAGTCATCGCTCGCCGGGTTGTAAAAACCATTGTGATGGCAACTACCAATCCACTTGGACTCTTGCCGGGTTCGATCAAGACTACACACCAGGGTCGCGGTCGGCGCAAGAACATGCAACTCGCAGCGACACGCCGTCACCATCGCGAAGGGCGCCGCACACGTCTTCGCTTTGTACCACCCATATTTTTCACCGTCCCGGTCGTACCCGCTTTTCGCATCGCTCTGGCAGCAGCGGGCATGTCCTTCTGCGGCACCTGCAGTACCTTCTGGCTGGCCCTGCTGGCTCGCAGACGGCGTGCCGCGGCGTCCAGTCGCGCGCTTGATCCGCTTCGTTCGACTTCGGTGGCGCGCTTGCCGCCACGACTGAGTGCATCGAGGCGCCGCCCACCGCTCAGTCGCACTTCGGTGTTTCCGTGCCGACCTGCAGCCCTTCTCTTGGCTCGACAATGAGAACGTGATTCGGCCATGCCTTTCCTCCAAACTGGTTTCCCCAAAACTCCAATTTACTGCTATCGCCAGTAGGTTTACAATACCATATTCTGACAATAATTTGTCAACCATTGGTATCGGCGAGAATTGGGAGCAGGACATGTTTGGACGACGACTTCGGCTCGCTCGCAAGCGTGCGGGCCTATCCATGCGATCACTGGCCGCGCGAGTACATCCTCCGGTTACCGCTCAGGCGATCAGCAAGTATGAAACCGGCAAGATGTTGCCGTCGTCCGCTGTGCTAATCGGTTTGGCCAAAGCGCTCGACGTTTCGCTCGATTTTCTCATGAGTTCGCAGGTCGAGATGCTGGACGGTCTGGAGTTCCGCAAGCGTTCCGGCACCTCCGCCGGCGACCGCGCGAAGGCCGAAGCCATTGTCGTCGACAACCTTGAACGGTATCTCACCATCGAGGAAATCCTCGGTATCGAGCCGAATGTGGACTGGTTTGAAGGACTGCGTTGCGATAGCGTCCTCAGCGACGACGACATCGACACCAAGGCCGATGAACTCCGCGACTCCTGGCACCTGGGCGTGGACCCGATCCCCAGTATGTGCGCGCTTCTCGAAGAGAAAGGAATTAAGGTGGTCGAGGACGACCTGCCGGAACGGATCAGCGGTCTCGCATGTCATGTCCTGCGTGGTGGGGAACCCGTCGCCGACGCAATCGTCGTTTCGAATCGAACCAACGTGGAGCGCAAGCGCTTCAACCTCGCCCACGAACTTGCTCACAGAGTCATCCTCTCCACCGGCAACGCAGCCATCAAGCTTGAATCCGCCATGAACCGGTTCGCTGGCGCCTTTCTCGTCCCGAAAGAAAGTCTCCTTGGGAAGGCAGGGCCTGACCGGCATCGAACTACATATTTCGAGATCATCCGCCTTAAGCACGTTTACGGCGTTTCCGCTGCCGCCATGCTCATGCGCCTGGGGCAAGTCGGGATACTTCGGCCCGAAACTGTCCGCTACGCCTTCACCACATACGCACGCTCCTGGCGCAAAAGCGAACCGGAACCGATTACCGGCGACAGCGGATTCGCCGCCTTCGAAAAGCCCCGCCGCTTCGAACAACTCGTCTGGCGAGCCATCGGCGAACAGCTCATCTCTCCAGTTCGGGCTGCTGAACTTCTCGATCAGCCCCTCAAGAGCATCGAACAGAGAATCAGCGGTCCCGGCACTCAGTGACGTGCGTCATCGTCAATGATGCTTCCTGTCTGATAGACCTCCAGAAAGGGAAGTTGCTTGGCGTCCTCGGTTCTTTGCCGTACCGGCTTGTCGTGCGCCTCCCCGTCCGAGAATCCGAGATGCTGAACAAGACGCTCGACTTGGCTGGCGTACGGACTTATGACCTCACACCAGGCGAAGTGCGAGAGGCGTTCAGCGTAATGGCGCAACATCCCGCACTGTCTGCGAATGACTGTTTCTGCTTTGTCACCGCGCGTTCCCGGCGCGGCATTCTTCTAACAGGCGACTCCTTGCTGCGTCGCGTCGCTACGCGTAGTGGTCTACGCGTGCACGGTGTCTTGTGGGTTATTGATCGACTACACGAGGTTGAAGCCTGCTCGACCTCGCTGCTGGTGAGGGCGTTGGAAACGTGGCGAAGCGATGGTGCCGTGTACCTGCCGCGCGACGAGGTCGCGAATCGGCTTCGATATCTCGCCGATGGATCGTTACCTCGTGGGGACGGTTCGGAAGCAACCGTTTCCCGGGTCAAGTTACTATCGAAGACCTTACCGGCGTGAGGCAGTTCGCCGTCGACTCGCTTACGACAGGTTCAAACCACCCCATATTCCGAAGTGATCGGAAAGCAGTTCATCCTGTTGGCCTCGCCGCAGCCAAACTCCCACGTCAAAGACCAGCGCGATATCTGGCGTATACGCAATGTGATCGATGGCTTGGCCCGGCGCTCCCGAAAGCTGTCCGCGAGTCACAAACATGAAACCCCCGAACGCGCTGCTCAAGAGACCGAAAATTCGTTTGAGCTGCTGCGCCCTCGGAATCCGGTGGTTAGAGTCGCCCAGCACCACGGTTCTCGGCTGGCCAGGCGGTAACGCAGATTGTCGAAGCCCTTCAACCAACTCTCGTGACCCTGCCAACTCTTGCTATCCTGACGCCCCGAGTTCACGTGGGCACCGCTCCGTGGAATGCATACACCGACCACGAAGAGCAGACCTTTATCTGTATGAACAGTGCCAGCTACGAATCAGTTTTTGGGAGTGTTCGCCCCGGCAAACGGCGCACTGACGCTGAGGGAAGGAAGTACTTCCATGCAAGTCCTTGCCGCCTTGTTGATGCAATACCCGGGCGTCCGTTCGATGCGTGGAGGCAACTGATGACGATCACCGCCAGACTGCTGGCTATCTCTGCACTTTTGACCCTTGCTGTCCCTGCAATCGCCGAATACGCCAGCTTGGGGGTTATCCGCGCTCAAGTACAGGCAATGCTGTCCCAAGAGGGCCTGAACCCCACCACCAAAAAGTATCCGGACTACGAGGGCGATCCTGTCAACGAGTTGCTCCTGTTCAGCCCGTTTATCGGCATCATGATGTTTGGGCCGGACAGCGGGCTGAACACCATTGAGTTCATTACACTCCCGTCCACCAACGAGAACGATGCCTATTGGCAGGGCTACATAAGCCTTTGGATTCCAAATGCCGTATTCCCGGAATGGGACAACCGGGAGGAATGGCTGACCCGAACGATGCAATGCATGGCGCAGGGCACCGCCGATGATTCGCTATCCCTTGAACGAAATGGCCATACCATCGAGGCAGCCATGAGTAACGGGTATTTCTTTCTGGCGATCACCGGTCAGGAGATCAAACGATGATTGATCAATTGCGGCTGGAGTCCAGAGTTGGCTCGTGACGCGGACTGTTCAGACTACCGGTCAAGTAGCCCCAGCACTTCCCTGATCCGTCCCAGATACCCGCTTCCGAACAGATTGAAATGGTTGAGCAGTTGATACAAATTGTAGAGCGCCACCCGGCGCTTCCAGCCCGGCGCCAGCGGCCACGCCGCCTGATAGCCCTTGTAGAACGGCTCGCCGAACCCACCGAATAGCCGCGTCATCGCGAGGTCCGCCTCGCGGTCGCCGAAGTAGACGGCCGGATCGAATGTGTACGGCACGCCGTTTCGGGTCGCGCCCCAGTTGCCGCCCCAGAGGTCGCCGTGCAATAGCGAGGGTTCCGGCCGGTAATCGCCAAAGTACCGCTCAACCCCGCCGATCACCTCCCTCACCCGCCGTTCGCACTCGTGCGGCAGGCCGTTGCGCACGGCGAGCTCGAGCTGAAAACCGAGCCGGCGATCGCGCCAGAAATCGATCCACTCCTCCGTGGGGGTGTTCGGCTGCGGCGTCGAGCCGATCGTGTTGTCGCGGTGCCAGCCGAAGTAACTGCCCGTGTGAGCGTGCATCGCGGCGAGTTCGCGTCCGAGGCGCTCCGCCGCGGGCTGCGGGTCCGCTCTGAACTCGATCCACTCGAGCGCGAGCCAGGCGAAATCGTCGGTTTCGCCGAGCGCCACCACGGCTGGCGTCTCCACGGCCCGCGCTTCACGAATCGCCTCGAGTCCGGCCGCCTCTCCCGCGAACATGGCAGCGCCCTCGATCGTGTTGACCTTGAGGAATACCGGCCCGGCGCCGCTTTCGACCCTGTACGCCCGGTTTATGCTGCCGCAGCCGACGGCACGTACCTCAGCCGTGCAAGCGATGCCGGCTTCGCGTTCGAGGTCGTCGAGAACCTGATCGAGCGCCATGCGCTCGTGACGCAAGCGCGCGGCTCAGCGGGCGGCGCCGGCCCACGCAAGGTCGCCGTTCAGGCGGGCATGCAGCGGGCTGGTCCGCGGGAAGTGATTGAGCAGATACTCCATCTGATCGGCGAGAATCCGGCGGCCCTTGAGAAAGATGTACTCGGCGTAGGTCGGCGTGAACGGCACAGCCACGAGTTGCATGCCCGCTGCCTCGGGAGAGCGGCCGCCCTTGTGGTTGTTGCAGCGCCGGCAGGCTGCCACGACGTTCGGCCAGGTGTCGCTGCCGCCAAGGCTCAGCGGGGTCACGTGATCTCTGGTCAGCTCCGACGTCGGGAATCGCGTCGCGCAATACATGCAGATGTTCGCGTCGCGCTTGAAGAGCGTGCGGTTGTTCAGAGGCGGCGTGTAGCGGCTGCGATTGCTGTCGACCTTGCGCGTATCGCCGCGCGTAGCCACGATCGAGCTGACCTCGATGACGCTGCGCAATCCCGTGAGCGCGTTGTAGCCGCCGTGGACGCGGTAGATCGGGGACCCGCAGCAGTAGGCCACCTGGCCGCCATGGTAGAGCGATGCGGCGGCCCGGTAATCGATCCATTCGAGCGGCATACCGGCGATGTCGGTACGCAACACTTCCTGGGAGAAAATGTGAGTCTGGAAGTCCATCGTTCGCTACCTGTGTCGCGACGCAAGTTTTACCGAGACTGCCGGAATTATCAACCGGTCCTGTTACGTTGCGGTTTAGATACAAGCACGATCGGGCCGGAGCGATCCCCCGACAACGGAGCGGTTGCGGTACCGGGCACGGATGATGTTTCCGCCCCGTTGATCGCTTTAACGACCGGGTTCCCGAACGGCTCGAGCAGCATTGAACAACCACTCCTGTTGCGGGTGCCGACGGCCGTGCGAGCCGTTCGTGACATTTCTGCGGCGAAAAGCCGCGTCGCCGTCTCGGACCTGTCGGCGGTCGGGCGCCTGGGCGATTACCATATCTGCTCCCGAGCATCCTCCTTGCGGCGCCTTTTTTCCGGTCCACAGCCTTGCCCGATTCCGCCGATCCAACGCAGCCCGCGCACAAGCCACTGGTTCGTGTCGCGCTTCCCGTTCCGCTGGCTGACGGCTTCGACTACCTGTGGTCTGCGGACGAAGTGCCGCCGCCGGCCGGTGTGCGGGTGCAGGTGCCGTTCGGCAGGGGCGAGCGCGTCGGCATCGTGCTCGAACACCCGGCGGCGACGACGCTGCCGGCGGAGAAGCTCAAATCCGTGCTCAGGGCCATAGACCGTCGACCCGTCATCGGCGACGAATTGCTCGCCACGTTGCGCTGGGCTTCGGACTACTACCACCACCCGATCGGCGAAGTCCTGAGTCACGCCTTGCCGACGCTGCTTCGCAGGGGACGATCGCTCGAGGGACCCGTCGAGCGCGCGTGGCGGCTCACGGCCGAAGGCGAAGCGCAATCGCCGGACCAGGTGGCCCGACGCGCTCGGCAACAGGCGCGTTGCCTGAGTCTCCTGCGGCAGCAGCCGCACGCCGCCGAATCCGAACTCAGGCGCTCAGGCCTGAGTGCAGCCGTCGTCAGCCGGCTCGCGGCGAAGGGCTGGATCGAACCGTGCGCGCCGGATGCGGGCAATGACGGCAGCAATGTGCCTGGCGCTCAGGCGGCAGTGCGGTCCGGTCGCGGAGGCAAACCGTCGTCCGATTCCACGACAAGCGAAACGGCAGCAACGCAAGCTTCTGCCAAGGCCGCGGAACCTCTTCCCACCCTCACGCCGGACCAGACCCGCGCGCTCGACGAGATCCGGGCAATGGGACCGGGCTTCAACGCCTTTCTGCTGCACGGTGTAACGGCAAGCGGCAAGACCGAGATTTTCCTGCGCCTGATCCGCGCGCAACTCGACGCCGGTCGGCAAACGCTGCTGCTCGTGCCCGAGATCAGCCTCACACCCCAACTCGTCCAGCGGCTCAGCCGCCGCTTCGGCGAAGAACTTGCGATCCTTCACTCCGGGCTCACGGACCGCGACCGCCATGACGCCTGGCGGCGCGCCTACCGGCAACAGGCACGGCTCGTCGTCGGCACACGTTCGGCCGTCTTCGCGCCGCTGCCCGCGGCAGGACTTATCATCGTCGACGAGGAGCACGACCCCGCCTTCAAGCAGGAACGCGGTTTTCGCTATTCGGCGCGCGACCTCGCGGTTGTCCGGGCGCGCCGCCTAGCGGTGCCTGTCGTGCTCGCTTCGGCGACGCCGTCGCTCGAGAGCTACCGCAACGCGCTCGATCGACGTTACCACCTCTTGACGATGCCGAAGCGGATCGGCGCGGCAGGTGTGCCGACGGTCCGAACCATCGACCTCAACCGGCACGCGAGCCGCCACGGACTCTCCACACCGCTCGTCTCGCTGATCGACCGCCACCTCGAACGCGGCGAGCAGGTGCTGTTGTTCCTCAATCGGCGCGGATTTGCGCCGGTGCTCTTCTGCGCGGAATGCGCGCTCACCGAGGAATGCGGGCGCTGCGACGCGCGCATGACCGTGCATGCCGGATCGGGCCGCCTGCGTTGCCATCACTGCGGTCGCGAGGCCATGCTGCACTGGACCTGCCCGACCTGCGGCAACGAACGCCTCGCCGTGGGCGCCGGCACGCAGCGCGTGAGCGACGCACTCAAGGAACTGTTTCCCGAAAAACGCATCTCGCGGCTCGACCGGGACGTCTCGCGAACCCGCGGCGCGCTCGCCAGTGTACTTGGCGAAGTCGAGCGCGGCGAGACCGACATCATCGTCGGCACGCAGATGCTCACGAAAGGGCACGACTTCCCGCGCGTCACGCTCGTCGGCGTCGTCAACGCCGACCAGGGGCTGCTCGGAACGGACTTCAGGAGCGAGGAGCGACTCGCCCAAACGATCGTTCAGGTGGCCGGCCGGGCCGGACGCAGGGATCGGCCGGGCGAAGTCGTGATCCAGACGCATTACCCGCGGCACCCGTTGCTCGCCGCGCTCGTCGACCAGGACTACTCGACGTTCGCGAAGCTCGCGCTCGCCGAACGCAGGCTTGCGGACTGGCCGCCCTATTCGCATGTGGCCGTCTGGCGGGCCGAAGCGCACGACCGCGACGCCGTGTACCGCTTCCTGCGGCGCATCGGCGCCAGGGCCCGCGAGAATGCCGGGGATGTCCAGGTACTCGGACCGGCCGCGGCACCCATGGAACGCATGGCCGGCCGCTACCGGGCGCAGCTTCTGCTGCAGTCGGCCACACGCGCACCGCTGCACCGCCTCGTTGGCCAGGTTTCCGGTGCGTCGCGGACATGGCCGGAGACTCGCCGCGTCCGCTGGGCAATCGACGTCGATCCGAACGGACTGTAGCCGGGAAACAAAGCTCGACCGTACCGTCGCAGCCGCTGCCCGGCGCCTCCCGGCCCGTTTGGCGCACCGACGCCAGGACATCACCGTGCGCCCGGCGTCCGTGCCGTGTGCGCATCGGCCGGCGGGCCGTGGCAAAATGCGCCGCTCCGACCCGAAGGCCGACGTCACGTGCGCCAGATACTGGACAGCCTGCTCCGCGATGCCCTGCACTCGCTCGAGGACAGCGAAGGCTGGACCGGGCTCGCCGAAACCAGCCCCGAACTCGAACGCAGCCGCGACCCGCGCCACGGCGACTTCACGAGCAATGTCGCCCTGCGCGTCGCAAAACGCCACGGGCAGAAGCCGCGCGAGTTCGCCGAAGCCCTCAAGGGCCGCCTCGCCGCCTCCGAACTCGTCGAGAGCGTCGAAGTCGCGGGACCGGGTTTCGTGAACCTCAGGCTCTCGGCCGAGGCCATCCACCGGGAAATCAGGCGCATGCTCGCCGAAGGCGAGTCCTACGGCAGCAGCGACGCCGGCGGCGGCCGCCGCGTGCTGGTGGAGTATGTATCGACGAACCCGACCGGCCCGTTGCATGTCGGACACGGACGCAATGCGGCCTACGGCGCGTCGCTTGCGAACCTGCTGCGCACCACGGGCCACACCGTCGACGAGGAGTACTACGTCAACGATGCGGGCCGCCAGATCGACATCCTGGCCGCGAGCGTCTGGCTGCGCTACGTCGAAGCACTGGGCAACGCACTGCCCTTCCCCGAGAACGCCTACCAGGGCGGCTACGTACGCGACATCGCCGCACGGCTCGTCGAGCTTGAAGGCGCTGCGCTCTGCAGCGACCTTGGCCCGGTAGCCGCGGTTCTCGGACCCGCGACAGACGGCGGAAAGGAGAGTCTCGGCGAGACCGATGCCGCCAACGCCGACTCCGGCGAAGACACCGACGAGCGCATGGACCGCTTGATCGCCGCGATCAGGCGCTCGGCCGGCGAAGACGCTTTCAATACAGTTCTCGACGCTGCGCTCACCGACATTCTGGCCGACATCCGCGACGATCTTGAAGCGTTCTCGGTCCGCTTCGACCACTGGTTTTCCGAACGCAGCCTGACCGGCGGCGGCGCGGTCGAGCGCGCCCTCAAGACACTTGCTGCCGACGGTCATCTGTACGAGAACGACGGCGCGACCTGGTTTCGCTCGACGGCGCTCGGCGACGACAAGGACCGAGTCGTCGTTCGAGAGAACGGCGCAACGACCTACCTTGCAAGTGACATCGCGTATCACCTGGACAAGTGCGAGCGCGGTTACGACGTCATGCTCAACGTCCTCGGTTCCGATCACCACGGCTACCTCGCCCGGCTCAAGGCCGCCGTCGAGGCGCTGACCGGCCATGGCGAGCGCCTCGAGGCGCGGCTCGTGCAGTTCGTCGTGCTCTACCGCGGCGATGTCAAGGCTCAGATGTCGACACGCTCGGGCGAGTTCGTGACCCTGCGCGCGCTGCGTGAGGAAGTCGGCAACGACGCCGCGCGGTTCATCTATGTGTCGCGGTCGAACGACCAGCATCTGGACTTCGATCTCGAGCTTGCGAAGTCGCAATCGATCGACAACCCCGTCTACTACGTGCAGTACGCCCACGCACGCATCGCGAGCATGCTGCGGCGTCTGGCGGAAGACGGCCTGAGCCGTCCGGACGCCGCCAGTGTCGACCTTGGCGCGCTCGAGCAACCCGAAGAACGGGCGCTCATGGTCGCGCTCGGCCGGTTTCCCGAGCTTGTGCGGCTGGCAGCCGACAACCGGGCGCCGCACCACGTCGTTCATTACGTGCGCGCAATCGCCGCGGAGTTTCATGCCTGGTACAACGCGCAGCGCATTCTCGTCGACGATGCTGCCGTACGGGACGCGCGCGTGACGCTCGCGCTTGCCGTTCGCTGCGTCATCCGCAACGCGCTCCGTCTGGTGGGCGTTTCAGCGCCCGAGAGTATGTAACAATAGCCGCGTGGCGCGCCAAGCCCGAAAGCGAACGACGAAAAAGCAGGCCCCCGGCTGGCTGTGGATGCTGTCGGGACTGAGTATGGGGCTGCTCGTGGCGTTGATCGTCTACGTGCGTGGCGGTGGGCTTCCGGCGCCCGATTTGCCGGTTGACGTGCCGGTACCGCAGGCCGAGCCCGCCGCAGCCGTCACTCCGGAGCCAGCGCCGGTCCCCGAACCGGGCCGGACGCCCGAAGCGACGTTCGACTTCTACGAGATGCTGCCGAGGTTCGAGGTCGTGATCCCCGAAGTCGAGAGCCAGGCGCGGGCCGATACCACCCCGGCTGCGGTCGAATCGCCCGGCGCCTACGTGCTTCAGGCCGGGTCGTTCCGGCAGTTTGCCGACGCCGACAGCAGGAAGGGGAGTCTCGCGCTGCTTGGAATCGAATCGCGCATCCAGCGCGTGACGATCGACAACGACGTCTATCACCGGGTCCGGATCGGCCCGATGAACGATCTCGAGCAGCTCAACCGCGCGCGGGCGACGCTCCGTGGCAATCAGATCGAGACGCTGCTGATCAGGGTGCCGTAGCTCTTCGCGGCCCGTTCGCGGCCCGGTACAGGTTCACCGCCGCGTAACGCTGCCGCGGCCGACTACTGTTTGTTCGGCCGACGCCTGAAATCGATGTCGAGCGATCGGAGCATGCGGTAAAGATGCGTTCTTTCCATGCCGACTCGCTTGGCGAGCCTGCCGACCTTGCCGTCGCAGAGAATCAACTGCTGCTGAAGGTATGCGCGCTCGAAGCGTTTTCGCGCCTCGCGCAGCGGCATCGCGAGCAAATCCTGTTCGATGAGCGGTTCGACGCCCGTGGTTTCGGATTGCAGTTGCGCCTCGACCTCCGCCAGACCGATCTCTTCGCCGCCTCCGAGAATGAGCAGACGCTTGACGACGTCCTTCAGTTCGCGGACGTTGCCGGGCCACGGATAGTTGCGCAGGCGATTCTGGGCGGCGATGCTGAAGCGGCGAAACGGCACATTCTCGGCATCGACGAGAACGTCGACGTAGAAACGCAGCAACTCCGGTACGTCCTCGGCGTGCTCCCTGAGCGGCGGTACGCGCACGACGACCGGATTTAGCCGCGTGTACAACTCCTCGCAGAAGGACTCGTCGTTCTCGATTCCCGGCTTTGCACCCGCAACGATCTGCACATCGAGATTCTGTTCGGCTGCCGTAGCCCCTGATCCGTCGCTGACCCGAACGATGACTTCGAGCAATGCACGTTGTGCGGCGACCGGCATTTCATCGATGCCGCGCATGAACAGCACGCCCCCACGCGCTTTTTCCAGCGCCCCGGGCTCGCCGCTTTCGCCGAGCAGGATGCGCCGGCATTCCTCGTCGCCGAGCCCGGCGCCGACTACCTTGACAAATGCCCCACGCGACCTGATGCCGCGATCGGCGAGGAAACGCGCGCAGCGTTCCCGGCCGCTGCCGGATTCACCGGCAAATACGACTGCCGTGGAGTGGCCGGCGATCCTCTCGACCTCGTTGCGCAACTCGGTCATGAGGGCGCTCTTGCCCACGGGGCGGGGCACCGGCATAACCAGCGTACGGCGCGACTCGCGGCCACGGCGAAGCGCGAGCGCCTTCTCGACAGTGCGCAGCAGCTTCGTCAGGGAAATCGGCTTCTCGATGAAATCGAGCGCGCCGAGGCGCGTCGCTTCGACGGCAGTATCGACCGTGCCGTGTCCCGACATCATCACGACCGGACCGAGCGATCCGCCTTCGGCCCACTCCTTGAGCAGCGTGATCCCATCAGTGTCGGGCATCCAGATATCGAGCAGCGTGAGGTCGTAGCTGCGTTCCTTGCGCGCCGCACGGGCGTGCTCGGCGTCCGCGGCAGTCGTTACGTCGTAGCCTTCCTCGCGCAGGATCTCGTCCAGCAGCTCTCTGATGTTCGATTCGTCATCCACGACCAGGATCCGGGCATCGTTCACGCCAGTTCCCTCCGTTGCTCATTGCCGCCAGCCACCTGAACGGCCCCGCTTGCCAGCGATGCAGGTAGAAGTATAACGATCCGCGCCCCGCCGTGTTCGGCATTTCCGGCGCGTATCTGGCCGCCGTGTTCCTCGATGAGTTTCTTCACGATCGCAAGCCCGAGGCCCGTACCCTTGGCCTTGCTCGTCACGTACGGCTCGAATGCCTGATCGATGATGTCCGGGGAGAATCCCGGGCCGTTGTCGGTAACGAGAACCTCCACGAACTCCCGTGCTTTGGCTTCGACGTAGCGTGTCGCGATGTTGACGCGCGCACCCTCGCGACTCTCGGTCGCCTCCAGCGCGTTGCGCATCAGGTTGTGCAACACCTGTCGCATTCGCCCGATGTCGACTTCGATGCGCGGCAGCTCCCCGTCCGATGCGAGTTCGATGGCGACGGCAGTCTCCTGGTGCCGGTAGAGTTCCGCCACCTCGGCGATCAGTTCGTTGATGTCGACAACGCTGGGTTCCATGACGGGCGCGCGCGCATACTCGCTGAACGCGTTGACCATGTCCTTCATCGCTTCGACCTGCTGAATGATCGTGTACGTGGAACGGTCCAGCAGATCCAGTTCCTTCGAGTCGGCGTCCAGATAGCGCCGTCTGAGTCGCTCGGCCGAGAGCTGGATCGGGGTCAGCGGGTTCTTGATCTCGTGCGCGAGCCGCCGCGCGACCTCGCCCCAGGCAGCGCTGCGCTGGGCCTGCAGCAAGTCCGTAATGTCGTCGAAAACCATGACGAATCCACCCGGGGCGTTCTCCTCCGCGGGCAGCTCCGTGCAGGTGCACATGAGCACCCGGCGTCGCGCTTCGCCCCTGAGCACGATCTGTTCGCGCCATTCGGTTTCGTGGCGCTCCGTGTGCGCACGCGCGACGTTCAGGAACTGCGCGAGTTGCGGTCTCGTTTCCGACAGCTCCTCGAGCGATTCGCCGATATGCGATTCGAGATCGGCACCGAAAATTGCGCTCGCAGCGCCGTTCGCCGTGCGGATGCGCATGTCCGGTTCAAGCGACACCACGCCCGTCGAGAGCCGCGCGAGAATGACCGCGAGCTTCCGTCGCTCGCTCTCGACGAGCTGCTCGCTGATTCTGGCCTCCTGGCGTGCACGCCCGAGGCGTTGCGTCATGTCATTGAAGGAATTGACAAGAAAGCCGATCTCGTCGTGAGCCGGCGCAGTCAGTCGCGTGTCGAGGTCGCCGCGCGCAACCGCTTGCGTCCCCTGCATGAGCTGCTGGATGGGACCGATCAGCCGCCGCGCGGAAAAGAACGCACCGTAAACGGAAGCGAGCAGCGCAATGAGCAGTACGAGACTCAGCGTTAACGTGAACCCGTACTTGAGCGCAGTTCGCTGGAAGTCGAGCCCGGTAAACTGATTGAAGCTCCCCTCCACGGAGTTGGCTAGCTCGCTGAAGCGCACAGGCACCGGGAAGACTGCTCGCAGGATCTGCGTTTCGCCCGTCTGAAGTTGCGGGCTCAATGCGATGGCCGTCGTGATCTGAAAGCGGCCGTCGGCCGTGGGCTCGACGTTGACGTACGGCTCGTCCAAGCGCTGTGTAAGAACGATATCGTCGCTCGGCTGGCGCGCCACGCCGCCGCCGAGGTTCGAATCGATCTGGGCAGGTCTGAATCGCAGCAGCATTTACTCGCTCGGCTGAGGCGGCACGGCTGCTTCGGGATCCTCGGCACTCGTCGCGATGATCTGGTTGTTCGGCCCGAAGATCGTGAGTTCCCGGGCGCCGCGTTCGCGCTGCAGCCGGCCCACCTGCGTCGCGAGGTCGGCCCGCGCCTCGGGCGAGTCCAGCTCGCGAGCCATGGCCTGGAGCGCGGCGACGCTGTCACGGGTCTCAAGATCGAGCGCGGTCTGGCTGAGTTCGAGGGCGTTGCCGAGGCCCTGCTCGACGTCGACATTGAACCACTCGTCGATACCGCGGTTGATGAACTCGACCGAGAAGCCGTAGACGACCACCAGTGGTGCGATCGCGAGGACGACGAGCAGTGTCACCACGCGCGTTTCCAGGCGCGAGCCCGGAACCTGGCGTCGATGGTCGCGTATCAGGCGAATCAGATTGCCGGCGATCAGCGTCGCGAGTACCGCGATGCCGACCGCGTTGATCAGGAAGATCCAGTTCGTCCAGCGGGCGAAATCGTCGGAGTTTTCCGTCACCTGGCTGAACAACAGCAGGCCGACGATCCACAGCAGCGCCGCCGCGATCAGCAGCACACCGTAGAGCACGTTCCTTATTCGACTTCTTCGAGGCTCCATCTGTACCACTCGCTGCCGAGCGACCAGTCGCGCCGCCAGAAGGCCAGCAGGCGCAACGGACCCGGCAATTGTTCGGTGTCGAGCAGGACGCGCAACCGGACATCGTAAATCCGCTCGGGGTCGAGCAACGCCTGGTCGATCAGCGGCAGTCGGTCGATCCGGCCAAGAGAGTTGAGCGCGGCAAACAGCGATGAAAAAGTATCGAGCGTACCGCTGTTGACGTTGCGCACGGTGTAGCGCTCGAGCAACGGATGATATTGAAGCTCATAGAGCTGGGTCAGCTCGGCACTCTCCCGGTCGAGCAGAAAGCGCCGCACGTGGATGATCTCGACCTCAACGCGAATGCTGAGGGGCACACCGGACTCGAGGGCTTGGCGAGCCTCGGTCGAGAGCCTGAGTTCCAGCCGGGCGTCGAGAAAATAGACGTCGGTGCCAGACTCGAGCCCGGCGCTCGCGGAGCGCACCTCGAAGCGGCCGGGATCCTCCTGTGCGTCGGCAGCGGCACCGGGCACCAGCACGAGTGCGACACAAACCGCGACGAGCCGGCTCACGCGAGCGGGCGGCCCTGTACCCTGATCATTGTTGCGGGGATGATGCACGGGAATCTTGCCGAGCGTCGTGCTTTCTCAGGCAAGCATAATAGAACCCATCCATGTTCGCCTCCCCGGGGAGGATCTGCCGGTGGCCTTGCTGAGGGCCGCCGGCAAGCGATGCGTCCGCCGCCGACCCGAGGAATCGTTCGATCTGTGCGTGATTCTCCTGCCTGAGCACCGTGCAGGTCGCGTAAACCAGCCTGCCACCACGGCTGAGCAACGGCCAGAGCCGCTCGAGCAACCGCGCCTGCAGCCTGGCGACACAATCGCGATCGCTCTCGCGCCGCAACACCTTGATGTCGGGGTGGCGCCGTACGACGCCGATCGCGCTGCACGGCGCATCGACGAGGATTCGGTCGAACAGGCGTCCGTCCCACCACGCATCCGTGTCCGCCGCGTCGCCCGCCACCAAGGTCGCGGACAGCCCGAGCCGCGCGAGGTTGTCTGCGGCGACCCCGAGTCGGTCCTGGTCGCGATCCAGAGCCACGACCTCGGCGAGGTCCGGGCAGGCCTCGAGCATGTGCGCCGTCTTGCCGCCGGGTGCGGCGCAGGCATCGAGGACCCGCTGGCCCGGCCTGAGTTCCAGACAGGACGCGGCGAGTTGCGCGGCGGCATCCTGCACCGAGACGAGCCCTTCCGCGTAGCCCGGCAGGTTCGCCGTGGACACGGGTTTGTCGAGCAGCAGCGCGGCCGGCGCGGTTTCGAGGCGCCGGCAAGTGTGGCCGGATCGAGCCAGCGTTGCAGCGTAGTCGTCGACACTGACGCGAAGCGTGTTCACACGCAGCCACATCGGCGGTTGCCCGTTATTGGCTGTCAGAATCGTCTCGGCGCGCCCCTCCCAGTCATTCGCGAGCGCTTCGATGAGCCAGGGCGGGTGGCTCCAGAGCGCCTCCGGCGCGCCGCCCATTTCGGCATCGAGCTGCTGCTCGTCGCGCCTGAAACGCCTGAGCACGGCGTTGACGAGACCGCGCCGCCGGGCGGCGCCGATGAGCGCTGCCGCGTCCACGGTCGCCGAGACCGCCGCATGGTCGGGAATCCTGAGCCACTGCAACTGAAAAAGTCCGAGCCGAAGCAGCGCCGCGAGTTCGGCATCCCGGCGCCCGCGCCCGAGCTTGCCGGTCAGCAGTCGCTCTAGCTGCCAGGCAAGCCGGTGATGCCAGCGAATCGAACCATAGAGCAAGGCCCTGAGCAGCGACAGGTCCCGCTCCGGTAGCGAGGCCGGCTCCGTCAGCGTGCTGTCGAGCGTCCGCCCGTCGCGCACGATCGCCGCGTTGAGCTTCGCGGCCGTGGCGCGGACACGGGCGCCGACGGCGCCACGTTCAGCAGACAAACGAAACGCCCTCCAGGCTGTGGGCCGCGAGCCAGGCGCGGGCATCCATCGCAGCGGAGGCCGGCGCCTGTACCCGCTCGAGCCGGAGCAGTCCATTGCCGCTTGAAACGTCGATGCCCGAAGCACCGGCCGCCAGGATCGTCCCGGGTGACGCCGCCACATCGGCGTCGACCGCCGCCGCCTGCCAGATCCTGAGCCGTCGACCGTCAGTCAGCTCCGCTTCCGCCACGGGCCAGGGATTGAATGCCCTCACCTGCCGTTCGAGTTCCACGGCACTCAGGGCCAGATCGAGGCGTGCGTCGGACTTGGCGATCTTGCCGGCGTACGTCGCCGCCGCGTCGTCCTGGGGGCGAGGGACAATGCGGCCGGCGAGGATGTCGGGCAATACCTCGCCAAGCAGCGCCGCGCCAAGTTGAGCCAGCGCGTCGTGCAGCCGGCCGGCCGTCATGCCGGGGTCGATACGCACGGCGCGGCTTGCATAGACCGGACCCGTGTCGAGTCCCTCCTCCATCCGCATGATGCTGATTCCGGTCTCGGCATCCCCGGCAAGGATCGCGCGCTGGATCGGCGCAGCGCCGCGCCAGCGCGGCAGCAACGAAGCGTGAACATTGATGCACGCGCAACGCGGCCATTGGAGCAGCCAGCGCGGCAGCAGCAGCCCGTAAGCGGCGACGACCAGCACATCGGGCGGCGGTCCCCAGGATTCGGCCAGCCCCGGATCGCCGAGCGCCGCCGGCTGCTGAACCCCCAGGCCCAGTTGTTGCGCCGTGCGCTTGACTGGTGACGGGGTGAGTTTCCGGCCGCGGCCGGCGCGGCGATCCGGTTGCGTAAGCACGAGCGGGATCGCCGCTCTGCAAGCGGCGAGCTGCTCGAGCACGGGAACCGCGAATTCGGGCGTCCCGGCGAACGCGATTCGTGCTGGTTCGCTCAACGGCGCCCGCAGCCGTCAGATCAGCCGTGCGGAGATCGATTGCCGCGGCGGCACTTCATTCGCGCTGCGCCTGACCTTCTTGAACGCCTTCTTCTTCAGCCGCTGCCGCTTCAGTTCGGAGAGGTAATCGACGAAGAGCTTGCCGTCGAGATGATCGATCTCATGCTGAACGCAGACGGCGAGCAGGTCCTCGGCCTCCAGTTGCGCGGGCTGGCCATCGCGGTCGAGGTAGGTGGCCTTGATTCGCTCGGCACGCTCGACGTAGTCGAAGACGTCCGGAACGGAGAGGCAGCCTTCCTCCGAACTGAGCTTGCCTTCGGCATGGACGATTTCCGGGTTGATCAGGACGTGCGGCTCGTTACGCGTCTCGGAAACGTCGATCACGAGCACACGCTTGCGGACGTTGACCTGGGTCGCGGCAAGACCGATCCCGGCCGCCGCATACATGGTGTCGAGCATGTCCGACACGAGGGTCCGGACTGTGTCATCGACCTTCTCGACCGGCTCGGCCCTGAGGCGGAGCCGCTTGTCGGGGTATTCGAGAATCTCGAGTCGTGCCATGGTCGTGGGAGCGGGTCGCGGGGCGGTCCGCAGCGGGGCGTTGCGGCGCAGTATAGCAGCAAGCCCGACTGCCCGATTCGCCCGAAATACTGTCAATCGGCGGCCTTTTGCCGAGAAAGTGCGCTTGCCGGACGAGTCGCCCGGCACCGAAGATCGTGAGCCCAGGTTCGATCGGATGAGCCATGCAATCGTCAGGGAGCCAACGCGCACGAGCGATGTGGCCCACACGTCTCGCCATTTGCAGCGAAAGCAACATCAGGAGCCTGCGCCACAGGATTTCGCGGCTGCAAATCCGCGCTCATCCGCCCTTTCGCCCGATCGATTTCGTCAAATATGGCTCATACTCTTCTCAATCGATTGAATGTGCAGACGGCGATAGCGAATTTTCGCTTGGGGCGAAACGCCTCGCCGAAGACGGCGATTCGCGACTTCCTGCGGCGCAGGCTCCCAGGCTCATCGATGGCGCCTGAGGCCTGGCTGGTCCTGCTGCAGACCCAGCCGTCGGCCACGGCAGCGTGGCGCCGGGCGCTGCAGCGGGCCGGTTCGGCCGACGCGCTGCTCGCGACACCGGTCCGCGAACTTGTGTCCGGCGGCATCGCGCCGGAGTCCGCCGCGCGGCTGCGCGAACCGGACCGGGAACTGCTCGCCCGCTGGCTCCGCTGGCTCGACGAGCGCGGCCATGCCCTGATCGCGCTCGACGATCCGACGTATCCCGCGCGTCTCAGGGAAATTCCGGACGCTCCGCTCGCGCTGTGGGTCGACGGCACGGACACGGCGCTGCTGGCCGCAGCGCAGCTCGCGATCGTCGGCAGCCGCAATCCGACGTCGGGCGGCCGGGCCAACGCCGAGTACTTTGCGGAGCATCTGAGCCGCAGCGGTCTGACGATCACGAGCGGCCTCGCTACAGGCATCGACAGCGCGAGCCACCGCGGGGCGCTCGCCGGAAACGGCAGCACGATCGCAGTGCTCGGCTGTGGTATCGACAGCGTGTATCCGCGCCGCAACCGCAAGCTCGCGGCTCGCATCGCGGAGTGCGGACTCATCGTATCGGAGTACCCGCCAGGCACGCCGGTGCGCCCGTTCCAGTTCCCTCAGCGTAATCGCATCATTGCCGGACTCTCGCTCGGCACACTCGTTGTTGAAGCAACGCGGCGCAGCGGCTCGCTGATCACCGCGCGGCTTGCGGCGGACTACGGCCGCGAAGTGTTCGCGATCCCGGGCTCCATACACAATCCGCTCGCGAAAGGCTGCCACAAGCTGATTCGCGACGGCGCAGGCATCGCCGAGGAAGGGGACGAAATCCTTGCTGAACTCGCGCCCCAGCTTGTCGCCGCCGATTTCGGCCAGCCGGATTCAACGATGTCTTCGAAGGACCCGCTGACCGACGATCCGGCCTATGCCAAGCTCCTGGACTTGCTCGGTTTCGAGCCCGTACGCGCCGCAGACCTGCTTGAAGCGGCCGGATTGACGGCGGCAGAGCTTTCCTCCATGCTCCTGCTGCTGGAAATGGGTGGGGTCGTCGAGGCGTTGCCCGGTGCACGTTACTGCCGCCTCGTGAAAAGGAACTGATGAAGGAAACGGTGCTCGACGTTCTCATGTACCTCTTCGAAGCGTTCGTCGACAGCGAAGACGAGTTCGAACCGGATCGCAATGAGCTCAGGGACGAACTGGAGCGCGCGGGTTTCGGCGCCCGCGAGATCGAGCGGGCGCTCGACTGGCTCGACGAACTGAACTCGGTTGAAGTCGCGCCGGGCGACATGTCTCGCGCTGCTGCGATCCGCATCTACGACCGTTTCGAGCAGACCCGGCTCGACCCCGCCTCCAGGGGTTACCTGCTGCATCTGGAACAGATAGGGATTCTCGCGCCGCCGTATCGCGAACTCGCAATTGACCGGCTGCTCGCACTGGATACCGAGGAAGTCGATATCGAGCACATCAAGTGGGTTGTCATGATGGTCCTGTTCAGTCAGCCCGGCCACGAGCAGGCGTACGCCCAGATGGAGGATCTCGTGTTCGCTGACGATCCGGGTTGGGTTCACTGATTCAGCGTCATTCCGGCGGCATGACGATCCCATCAGGCTGACCCATGGCTTGCGGTTTGCAATGCACCCAGTCGCTGCGACCGGACACGGAGCGGCCGTCCGTTCGCCCGCCCGGGCACCGATCGACCACAGGGCCGGCGTTTCGGTCCGCACTGACTTCCTGAGCGAGCCGTGAGCAAGAACCTGGTCATCGTCGAGTCCCCTGCCAAAGCACGCACGATCGAGAAGTATCTCGGTCGGGACTTCGCGGTCCTTGCGTCCTATGGGCACGTCCGCGACCTCGTGCCCAAGGACGGCGCCGTCGATCCCGAGCACGGCTTCGCCATG
>JAQAJI010000059.1 GCA_028278665.1 Candidatus Rariloculus versatilis | reverse complement strand
CGATGGAGGAAGGGTTGCGGTTTGCGATTCGCGAGGGCGGCCGGACCGTCGGCGCCGGCGTGGTCGCAAAGGTCATCGAATAAGCGCGCTTGCCGCGGCGGGAAGGAATCGAAATGGCGACTAATCAGAATATCAGGATCAGACTGAAGGCTTTCGACCACAGGCTGATCGACAAGTCGGCGCGCGAAATCGTCGAAACGGCGAAGCGCACGGGCGCGACGGTCAAGGGCCCGGTCCCGCTGCCGACCAAGATCGAGCGCTATACGGTGCTGATCTCGCCGCACGTGAACAAGGACGCCCGCGACCAGTATGAGCTCCTGACGCACAAGAGGCTCATGGACATCGTCGATCCGACGGACAAGACTGTCGATGCCCTGATGAAGCTCGAGCTGCCGGCGGGCGTCGACGTTCAGATCAAGCTGAACTAGGAGTTTTCGCCGCGGCAAGCGGTTGAGGTTTTTTGTCGGTCGTTGGCGTTGAACCGGCAATGGCCGGTGTTATAATGCCCGGCTACTTGTGGTCCGGCAGGCTCGAGCCGCCGGGCCGCTTTCGTGCTAGGGGCTGCGGCAGTGACTGCTGCGGCCATCTCATCGGGAGCGACATCGCCGGCCGATACCGGCATTGCCGTATTGGGCGCCAGCGTGCTTGACGCTGCGCTGGCTGAAGCGCCGAGCCACTGAGCAGGCGCGGATACAGAGGATTGACTGATGCCTATCGGTCTGGTGGGCCGTAAGTGCGGCATGACTCGCATATTCACGGATGCCGGTGAGTCCATACCGGTGACCGTGATTGAAGTCCTGCCCAACCGGGTCACAATGTTCAAGACACCCGAAAGCGACGGCTACCGCGCCGTTCAGGTGACTCTCGGCCAAACCGCGCCCGATCGGATCACGAAGGCCGAAGCCGGCCATTTCGCAAGCAACGGCATCGAGCCCGGCGAAGGGCTCTGGGAATTCCGTCTGAACGCCGATGAAGGCGACGACCTCGAACCGGGAGCGGAGCTCAAGGTCGACCGCTTCGAGGCCGGACAGCGTGTCGACGTCGTCGGCACGTCCAGGGGCAAGGGCTACGCTGGCACCGTAAAGCGGCACAATTTCAGTACCCAGGACAACACTCACGGCAACTCGCTCGCGCACCGCGCACCGGGCTCGATCGGTCAGAACCAGACGCCGGGCCGCGTCTTCAAGGGCAAGAAGATGTCCGGTCAGCTCGGCAACGTGCGCACGACGTCGCCCAACCTCGACATCATCCGGGTCGATGTCGACCGCAACCTGCTTCTCGTCAAGGGTGCGGTACCAGGCGCTCCGAGCGGCCGCGTCATCGTCCTTCCGGCAGTCAAGAGCCCATAGCCACACCGGGTCGCGACATGAAAGTCAAGCTGCAAGACAATGCCGGAACGCTCGAAGTCGCAGACTCGCTGTTCGCGGCCCGATTCAACGAACCGCTGATCCATCAGGTCGTAACGGCCTACCTGAGCCACCAGCGTGCCGGCACCAAGGCCCAGAAGAGTCGTTCGGACGCCCGCGGCGGCGGTGCGAAACCCTGGCGGCAGAAAGGTACTGGACGAGCGCGTGCCGGCACGATCCGCAGCCCCTTGTGGGTCGGCGGCGGCAGGGCGTTTGCAGCCCGGCCGCGCGATCACCGCCAGAAGGTCAACCGGAAGATGTACCGGGGCGCGTTGCGTTCGCTGGTCTCGGAGTTGTTGCGCCAGGAACGTCTGCTGATCACGAACGAGCTTGCGGTTCAGGAACCGAAAACAAGGTTGCTCAGGGCGAGGCTCGACGAACTCGACGTCGAGCGCGGCTTGCTCGTGGTTGAAGCTTTCGACAGCAATCTCTGGCTTGCCGCACGCAATCTGCCGCAGGTGTTCGTCGAGACGGCGGCGGTCGTCGACCCGGTCAGCCTCATTTCGTCGGACAAGGTCGTCATGACCGCCGCGGCAGCGAAGCTGCTCGAGGAGCGACTCCGATGAGCGTCGTCGCGCAGGAAAGGCTCATGCAGGTGCTGCTGGGTCCGCACATGTCGGAGAAGTCGACGCTCGCCGCGGACCAGAGCGGGCACATCGTGTTCAAGGTGCGCCGCGACGCGACCAAGAGCGAGATTCTGAAGGCCGTCGAAATGCTGCTCGACGTAAAAGTGGCGTCGGTGACCGTCGCGCATATGCCCGGCAAGGCCAAGCGCTTCGGCAAGAACATGGGCCGGCGTCGGGCCTGGAAGAAGGCTTACGTGCGGCTCGCCCCCGGCCACGAAGTCGATTTCATCGGCGCCGAATAAGGTCGAGGACCGAACCGTGCCCGTACGCAAGCTCAAACCCACCTCGCCAGGGCAGCGCTTTACCGTGCGCGACGTAAGGACCGGACTGCACAAGGGCAAGCCGCACGCGTCCCTGCTCGCGCCGCTGTCGAAACAGGGCGGCCGCAACAACGCCGGGCGGATCACCGTGCGCCACCGGGGCGGGGGCCACAAGAGGCACTATCGGCTCGTTGATTTCAGGCGCAACAAGGACGGCGTCCCGGGCCGGGTCGAGCGGCTGGAATACGACCCGAACCGCAGCGCCAACATCGCGCTCGTGCTCTACGCCGACGGTGAGCGGCGCTACATCCTCGCGCCGAAGCGCGTCAGGACCGGCGACGTCGTCCAGTCGGGCAGCGATGCGCCGATCAAGCCCGGCAACGCGCTGCCGCTCAAGAACATACCCGTCGGCACGCAGGTTCACTGCGTGGAAATGAAGCCCGGCAAGGGCGGCCAGATGGCGCGCAGCGCCGGCGCATCCGTGCAGATCGTCGCACGCGAGGGCAATTACGCAACGCTGCGAATGCGCTCCGGCGAGATGCGCAGGATTCACGTGAACTGTCGGGCGACTGTCGGGGAGGTCGGCAACGACGAGCACAACCTTCGCAAGCTCGGCAAGGCCGGCGCAAAGCGGTGGCGCGGTGTCAGGCCGACGGTCAGGGGCGTCGCGATGAACCCGGTCGATCATCCCCACGGCGGCGGCGAGGGCAGGACTTCGGGCGGCCGTCATCCGGTATCGCCCTGGGGCGTGCCCGCCAAGGGTTACAAGACGCGAAGCAACAAGCGAACGGGATCGATGATCCTTCGCCGAAGGAACAAGAAGTAGGTACAGCGGCATGAGCCGATCGGAAGTCAGTTGAGATGCCACGTTCGATAAAAAAGGGACCGTTCGTCGATATACACCTGCTGAAGAAGGTGGAAAAGGCCGCTCAGAACAACGATCGGCGGCCGATCAGGACGTGGTCGCGCCGCTCAATGGTCGTGCCCGACATGGTGGGGCTGACCATCGCGGTCCATAACGGCCGCCAACATGTTCCCGTGCTGATCTCGGAGAACATGGTCGGCCACAAGCTTGGTGAATTCGCGGTAACAAGGACGTTCCGCGGTCACTCCGGCGATCGCAAGTCCAAGGGTTGATTGCGGGAGGCCCGGTTTGATGGAAGTCGCAGCCAAGCTCAAGTACGCGCGCATTTCGCCGCAGAAGTGCCGCCTCGTGGCGGACCAGATCCGCGGCAAGTCCGTGGCGCAGGCGCTGAACATTCTGCGCTTCAGCCCGAAGAAGGCGGCCGGCGTCGTGCACAAGGTGCTCGAGTCCGCGATCGCCAACGCCGAGCACAATCATGGCGCAGACATCGACGCGCTCAGGGGCGCGGTCGTCGAAATCAACCAGGCTCCGACCTTCAAGCGCTACAGGGCTCGGGCCAAGGGCAGGGGCAACAGGATACTGAAGCGCAACAGCCACATTACGGTGCGAGTCGCCGACGAGTAATTCAATGGGACAGAAAGTTCATCCGATCGGAATTCGCCTGGGCATCACGAAGGAGTGGTGTTCGAAGTGGTACGCCGATTCGCAGGGTTATTCCGATTACGTGGAACAGGACCACCGCGTTCGCGATTTCCTCAGAAGGAGGCTCAGGGACGCTTCAGTCAGCAGGATTCATATTGAAAGACCGGCGCAGCGGGCCAATATCACCATACATACGGCGCGGCCGGGCATCGTCATAGGCAAGAAGGGCGAGGATATCGAGAAGTTGCGCAACGAGGTCGCCCGCCTGCTGGCGATGCCGCTGCATGACGTCAGGATCAACATTGCGGAAATCCGCAAACCCGAACTCGACGCTCAGCTTGTTGCGGAAGGGGTCGCCCAGCAGTTGGAGCGGCGCGTACAGTTCCGTCGCGCCATGCGCCGCGCCGTCACGAACACGATGCGAATCGGGGCGGAGGGCATCAAGGTCAAGGTTTCCGGGCGGCTGAACGGCGCCGAGATCGCCCGCTCGGAGTGGTACCGGGAAGGCCGGGTGCCATTGCACACGCTGCGCGCGGACATCGACTACGGTCTCGCCGAAGCCCGCACGACCTATGGCGTGATCGGCGTGAAGGTCTGGGTGTTTCGGGGCGAGGTGTTCGAGTCCTCCGGCGCATCCCGGGACGGGTCCGACACGGCGCGCAAGCAATAGCGGAACAACTCCATGCTTCAACCGAAACGAACCAAATTCAGGAAACAGCAGAAGGGCCGCAATCGCGGTTTCGCGCAGCGCGGCAACTCCGTGAGTTTCGGCGAGTACGGCCTGAAGGCCCTCAGCCGCGGCCAGTTGACGTCGCGTCAGATCGAGGCTGCACGGCGCGCCATGACGCGGCATGTCAAGCGTGGCGGCAAGATCTGGATTCGCGTCTTTCCCGACAAGCCGATCACGAAAAAGCCGCTCGAGGTCCGCCAGGGCAAGGGCAAGGGCAACGTCGAGTACTGGGTGGCGCAGATCCAGCCCGGCCGGGTCCTCTACGAAATGTCCGGCGTCAACGAACCGGTAGCCCGCGAAGCCTTCAAAAGGGCTGCGGCCAAGCTGCCCGTTCGAACCGCAGTGGTCCAGCGGCAGGCAATCTGATGAAGGCCAGGGAACTCAGAAGCATGTCCGGCGAGGAACTTGGCGAGGAATTGCTGAAGCTCAGGCGTGCGCAATTCGGAATGCGCATCCAGGCCGTTACAGGCCAGGGCGTCAAGCCCGACCAGCACGGCAAGATTCGCAAGGACATCGCAAGGATCAAGACGGTCCTGCGCGAACGGGCAGGCAGCGAAACAGAGAGTGACAGCGAATGAGCGCCGAGGAAACAACCGCAGGCACCGCGACGCGAAAGGTCGTCGGCCGCGTGGTCAGCGACGGGATGGACAAGAGCGTGACGGTCGCGGTCGAGCGGCTCGTGCGCCATCCGGTGTACGGCAAGTATATCCGCCGGACATCGAAGGTCCTCGCGCACGACGAGGATAACGGTTGCCGACAGGGCGACACCGTCGCGATAAGCGAATGCAGGCCATTGTCGAAGCGCAAGTCGTGGCGGGTCGTCGAGATCGTCACGCGCGCCGCATCGGACGAGGCGCAGACTTGAGGGTCCGGCGATGATTCAAGCTGAAACCGTTCTGAAGTCCGCCGACAACAGCGGCGCGCGCAGGCTCCAGTGCATCAAGGTCCTGGGCGGCTCCAAGCGCCGTTACGCGCGCATCGGCGACATCATCAGGGTGACGATCAAGGACGCGATACCGCGCGGCCGGGTCAAGAAGGGCGAGATCTACCATGCGGTCGTCGTGCGCACGCGCAAGGGGATCAGGCGTCCCGACGGCTCCGCGATACGTTTCGACGGAAACGCCGCAGTGCTGCTCAACAACCGTTTCGAGCCGATCGGAACGCGGATTTTCGGCCCCGTAACACGGGAACTGCGTACCAACCGCTTCATGAAGATCATCTCGCTCGCGCCGGAAGTGCTGTAGGACACGTCATGCAACGTATCAGGCAAGGCGACGAAGTCATCGTCATCGCGGGCAAGGACAAGGGCCGGCGGGGGTCGGTGCTGCGCGTGTACCGCGACGGGCGCGTGCTCGTCGAGAACGTCAATGTGGCGCACAAGCATCAAAAGCCCAATCCGAACGCCGGCGTGCCTGGCGGCATCATCGAGAAGGAGATTCCGCTGCACGCATCGAACCTCATGCTTTACAACCCGGCCGCCGACAAGGGCGACCGGGTCGGCGTTCGCGTTCTCGAGGACGGGCGCAAGGTGCGTTACTTCAAGTCCAACAACGAAGTCCTGGATGGTTGAGATGAGCCGGCTGCAGAAATTTTACGCCACGGAGGTCGTGCCGAAGCTCAGCGAGCGGCTCGACATTTCCAACGTCATGGCGGTGCCCCGCGTCTCGAAGATCACCCTGAACATGGGTGTCGGTGAAGCACTCGTGGACCGCAAGATTCTCGACAATGCGATCGGCGATCTGACGCGCATCGCCGGACAGAAGCCCGTGCCCTGCCTCGCGCGCAGGTCCGTCGCGAGTTTCAAGGTCCGGGAAGGTTTTCCGATCGGTTGCAAGGTCACGCTGCGCAGGCAGCGCATGTACGAGTTTCTCGATCGCCTGATCAACGTGGCGATTCCGCGTATCCGCGATTTTCGCGGGTTTTCGGCCCGATCCTTCGATGGTCGGGGCAACTACAGTCTCGGTGTCAGGGAGCAGATCATCTTTCCCGAAATCGACTATGACAAGGTCGATGCGATTCGCGGACTGGATATCGCGATAACCACGACGGCACATGACGACGCCGGCGGCCGGGCATTGCTCGAGGCATTCAGTTTTCCGCTCAGAGGCTGACTCAGGGAGCGCTTGATGGCAAAGAAATCGATGATCGCAAGGCAGAAGAAGCGGCTGCGCACGGTGCAGCGCTACGCCGCGAAGCGCGAGAAGCTCAGGAAGATCATTCGCGATCCCCTGGCGTCGGACGAGCAGAAGCTCGCCGCGCAACTCGGCCTGCAGGCACTGCCGCGCAACGCAAGCCCGGTGCGCCTCAGGAACCGGTGCGCGATATCGGGGCGGCCGAACGGCTATTACCGGAAGTTCGGTCTCGGGCGCAACAAGCTGCGAGAAGCGACCATGCGCGGCGAGATTCCAGGCTTGTCGAAGGCAAGCTGGTAGACGGGAGGATCGTCCGGTGAGTATGAATGACCCGATCGCCGATATGCTGACGCGGATCAGGAACGGCCAGAAGGCCCGCAAGGTCGCGGTGTCGTTGCCTGCCTCGAGCGTCAAGCTCGCGATCGCCGAAGTCCTGCACCGCGAAGGCTACGTCAGCGGTGTGTCGACGGAAGAAGACGGTGCGAAAAAGACATTGACGGTCGAACTGAAGTACCAGGGCGACGAGCCGGTTATCGAGCGCATCGAGCGCGTGAGCCGACCGGGGCTCCGAGTCTATGTCGGCACCGACAAGTTGCCGAAGGTTCAGGGCGGCCTGGGCGTTGCAATCGTTTCGACCGCAAGCGGCGTGATGTCCGATCGTGAAGCCCGTGCCGGGCGCCACGGCGGCGAAGTGCTGTGCATCGTCTCCTGATGCGGCAGGTATGAAGCAATGTCCCGAGTAGCCAAACTTCCCGTCGAACTCGTCAAGGACGTTTCGGCCAGTATCGAGGGTCAGGCATTGACCATCGACGGACCGAAGGGCAGCCTGGCGCTCGACGTCAACTCGGAAGTCGAAGTCAGGCAGCACAACGGCAGTCTCGCCGTTGCGGCGCGTTCGGGCAGTCGTTTTGCCAACGCGATTGCGGGCACGACGCGCGCGCTGATCGCCAACATGGTCACGGGCGTGAGCGCCGGATTCGAGCGCAGGCTCCAACTCGTCGGCGTCGGCTATCGCTGCCAGGCGAAAGACGGAACGATCACGCTCTCCCTGGGGTTTTCGCATCCGGTCGAGTATTCGGCACCCGATGGGGTAACGATCGAAACGCCGAGCCAGACCGAGATCGTTGTCAAGGGGATCGATCGCCAGCGGGTCGGACAGGTGGCCGCAGAACTCAGGGCCTTTCGGCCGCCGGAACCTTACAAGGGCAAGGGTGTCCGTTATGCGGACGAGCGCATCGTCCTGCGCGAGGCCAAGAAGAAGTAGCAGCACCGATGCACAAGAAGACGAAACGCCAACGACGCGCCCGCCGTACGCGGGCCAGGATTGCCCTGCAGGGCGTGCACCGGCTGTGCGTGCACCGCACGCCGCGGCACATCTATGCGCAGATCATCGATCCGGGTGGCGCGCGCACCGTCGTGAGCGCCTCGACGATCGCGAAGGAACTGCGCGAGACGCTCAAGGTGACGGGGAACAGGGAAGCGGCCGCGGCGGTTGGAAAATTGATCGCCGAGCGGGCGAAGGAGCAGGGGATCGAGCGGGCCGCATTCGACCGCTCGGGGTTCAGGTATCACGGCCGGGTCAAGGCGCTTGCCGATGCGGCGCGTGAAGCGGGCCTGCAAATCTAGTCGCGGCGCGGCAATCAGGGTCGGAATAGATGGCAACCGAAGAATTTCAGGAAAAACTCGTCGCGGTCAATCGCGTTGCGAAGGTCGTCAAGGGCGGCCGGCAGTTTGGCTTCACGGCGCTGACCGTGGTCGGCGACGGCAACGGCCGCGTCGGCTACGGCTACGGGAAGGCGCGCGAGCTCCCGCTCGCGATCCAGAAGTCCATGCAGGCCGCGCGCAAGAACCTGCGCAGGATTCATCTGAAGCAGGAGACGCTGCAGTACGAAATGCGCGGCCGGCACGGAGCGACGCGCGTGTTCATGCAACCGGCGTCGGAAGGTACCGGAATCATCGCGGGCGGGGCGATGCGTGCGGTCTTCGAGTGCGCAGGCGTGCGCAACGTGCTGGCGAAGAGCTACGGCTCGCGCAATCCCATCAACCTCGTCCGGGCGACGCTCAACGCGCTCGAGAACATGCGTTCCCCGGAGGAAATCGCTGCCAAGCGCGGCAAGACGGTCGCGGAAATACTGGGTACGGAGGAGTAGGTGGCCAGGAAGGCGAAACAGCTACGCATCACGTTGCTCAGGAGCAGGTTTCACCGCAAGCCCGGGCACGCCGAGTGTCTGCGCGGCCTGGGCCTGCGCCGGCGGCACCAGACCGTAACTGTCGCCGATACGCCGGAGAACAGGGGCATGGTTCGCAAGGTCGGCTACCTGTTGCAGGTCGAGGAGGTTTAACGTGCGGCTGAACACACTCAAGCCCGCTCGCGGCAGCCGCCGCGCGGCCAAGCGCCGCGGACGTGGCGCGTCGGCCGGACAGGGCGCGACGGCCGGCCGCGGCACCAAGGGACAGCACGCGCGCTCGGGCGGCTATCACAAGACGGGTTTCGAGGGCGGACAGATGCCGTTGCAGCGGCGTCTGCCCAAGGTCGGTTTCTGGGCTCGGCGTTCGCGAACCGGGGCTCAAGTGCGGGTCCACGAGCTTGCCCGGTTTGCAGATCAGAACGTGGACCTCGCGGCGCTCAAGGCCGCGCAGCTTGTTCCCAGGCGCGCCGACCGCGCGAAGATTTTCGCGTCCGGCACGCTCGACAAGCCCGTCAGGGTCGTCGGCGTGAAGGTGACGCCCGGTGCGAGAAAGATCATTGAGGCCGCGGGGGGCAGCGTGGAGTAGGCATGGCCAGGGCAGGCAGCAATCCGGCACTGATGTTGGGCGACGCGGCGCGCTTCGGCGAGCTGCGCCAGCGGCTCGCGTTTCTCGTGGGCGCGCTCGTCGTGTATCGGATCGGCACCTTCATTCCCGTACCGGGCATCGACCCGATCGCGCTCGATCAGTTCTTCCAGGCCCAGTCCGGCACGATCCTGAGCATGTTCAACATGTTCTCCGGCGGTGCGCTCGAGCGTCTGTCGATCTTCGCGCTCGGCATCATGCCGTACATCTCTGCCTCGATCATCATGCAGATGGCGACGCACGTCGTGCCGACGCTCGGCCAACTGCGCAAGGAGGGCGAGTCGGGCCGGCGCAAGATCACCCAGTACACGCGCTACGGCACGGTGATTCTGTCGACGTTCCAGTCCATGGCTGCAGCGACCGCGCTGCAGAACCAGGGGATCGTGCTGAATCCGGGTACCGGTTTCGTGCTCACGGCCGCGGTGACGCTAGTGACCGGCACGATGTTCCTTATGTGGCTCGGCGAGCAGATCACGGAGCGCGGCGTCGGCAACGGCATATCGATGATCATCCTTGCGAGCATCCTGTCAGGGCTGCCGGCGGCGATCGGCGGCACGCTCGAACTGGTCAACACCGGCGGCATGAATCCCGCGATGCCGCTGATTCTCGGCATCCTGGTTCTCGGCGTGACCGGTTTCGTCGTGTTCATGGAGCGCGCGCAGCGGCGCATCACCGTGAACTACGCCAAGCGCCAGCAAGGCAGGCGAATGTACGCGGGCCAGACGAGCCATCTGCCGTTCAAGATCAACATGGCGGGCGTGATCCCGCCGATTTTCGCGTCGAGCCTGATTCTCTTTCCGGCAACGATCGCAACCTGGTTCGGGACGGCCGAGGCCGTGTCGTGGCTGCAGCGACTGGCGGCGAGCCTGGCGCCGGGACAGCCGATCTACATCCTGCTTTATGCCGCGCTTATAATCTTCTTCTGTTTCTTTTATACCGCCCTCGTATTCAATTCTCGGGAGACCGCCGACAATCTCAAGCGTTCGGGCGCCTTCATTCCCGGGATCAGGCCGGGCCAGCAGACCGCCGAATACATCGACAAGGTGCTGACGCGGCTGACGTTCTGGGGGGCGATCTACATCACCGGCGTATGTCTGATGCCGGAGTTCATGATCCTGCGGTTCAACGTGCCCTTCTACTTCGGCGGTACGTCCTTGCTGATCATTGTCGTCGTGTCGATGGACTTCATGGCGCAACTGCAGGCGCACATGATGACGCATCAGTACGAAGGCCTGATGAAGAAGGCCACCCTCAAGGGCTACGGCAGGCGTCCGACCTAGTGGGAGCATTGATATGAAAGTCAGGGCATCGGTCCGAAAAATGTGCAGAAACTGCAAGGTCATCCGCCGCAACGGCGTGGTCCGGGTGATTTGCACGGATCCCCGTCACAAGCAGCGGCAGGGCTAGGGGGCACGACGATGGCACGTATCGCAGGTATCAACATACCGGTGCACAAGCACGTCTCGATCGCGCTGACGCAGATCTATGGTGTCGGGCGCAATCGGGCTCTCGCGGCCTGCCTCGCGGCCGATATCGATCCCGCGACGCAGGTTCGGGACCTCACTGAACCGGAGGTCGCCAGGCTCAGGGATCTCGTCGGCGGGCTCACCATCGAAGGCGACCTGCGCCGTGAGGTCGGAATGAACATCAAGCGTCTCATGGATCTCGGCTGCTATCGCGGAATCCGGCATCGCCGCGGTCTGCCGAGCCGGGGTCAGCGGACGCGCACGAATGCCCGGACCCGCAAGGGACCGCGCCGGCCGATCCGCAAGTAGGGTCAGGAGTCACCATGGCAAAACAGCGCGGACCTGCGAAAAAGAAGGTCAAGCGACAGATCGTTGATGCTGTCGCGCACATTCACGCATCGTTCAACAATACGATCATCACGATTACGGACCGTCAGGGTAACGCCCTCTCCTGGGCGACATCCGGCGGCTGCGGATTCAGGGGGTCGAGAAAGAGCACGCCGTTCGCCGCCCAGGTGGCGGCGGAAAAGGTGGGCACCGTGGCCAAGGAATACGGGGTCAAGAACCTCGAAGTCCGCGTCAAGGGGCCGGGCCCCGGCCGCGAGTCCGCGGTGCGGGCGCTCAACGCGCTCGGTTTTCGAATTTCGCAGATCGAGGACGTGACCCCGATTCCACACAACGGCTGCCGGCCACCGAAACGACGAAGAGTCTGAGCGGAAACGAAATGGCGAGATACAGAGGTCCAACTTGCAAGCTTTCCAGGCGCGAGGGCACCGACCTTTTTCTCAAGAGCGGCATCAAGCCGCTTGAGGCGAAGTGCAAGCTCGAGGTGCCGCCCGGCGGCCCCGGGCAGCGGCGTCCCCGTCTGTCGGATTACGGTGTGCAACTGCGCGAGAAACAGAAGCTGCGCCGAATGTACGGCGTGCTCGAGCGACAGTTTCGCAACTATTACAAGAAGGCGTCGAAGGTCAAGGGATCCACGGGCGAGAATTTGCTCAGGATGCTCGAGGCGCGCCTCGACAACGTTGTCTACCGCATGGGTTTTGCGTCCACGCGGGCGGAGGCACGCCAGCTCGTGAGCCACCGCGGCATCGTGGTCAACGACAGGATCGTCAACATTCCGTCCTACCAGTTGAAGGCCGGCGACAAGGTGGCCGTGCGGCAGCGGGAGAACGCTCAGCCCCGAATCCAGGCCGCGCTCGATATCGCCGGGCAGGTCGGTTTTCCGGACTGGGTCGAGGTTGACGACAAGAACATGGAGGGTACGCTCAAGGCCCTCCCCGAGCGCGACGAGATCCTTCCGGAGATCAACGAGAATCTGGTCGTCGAGCTTTACTCCAAGTAACGCGAGGAAACTCTCAGATGCAGGGATCAGCGACTGATTTCTTGAAGCCGCGTGCCGTCAGGGTCCAGTCGGTCGGACTGAACCGGGCCAAGGTCACGGTGGAACCCTTCGAGCGCGGTTTCGGTCATACGCTCGGCAACGCGCTCAGGCGGATTCTCCTGTCGTCGATGCCCGGAGCGGCCATCGTGGAGGCGGAGATTGAAGGCGTGCTCCACGAATACACGAGCATCGAGGGCGTGCAGGAGGATGTCGTCGACATCCTGCTCAACCTCAAGGCCGTCGCGATCAGGATGCACTCCCGCGACGAAGCGGAGTTGACGCTGGCCAAAAAGGGTCCCGGTCCGGTGCTGGCCGGCGACATCCAGTGCGACCATGACATCGAGATCGTCAACCCGGATCTCGTCATCGCCAACCTGACCAAGGCCGGCGAACTGCGGGCGATTCTCAAGGTGGCGCGCGGACGCGGCTATCACCCTGCGACCCAGGCGGCGACATTCGAGGAACAGACAAGGCCGATCGGCCGATTGCAGCTCGATGCCTCGTTTACCCCGATACGCCGTGTGACCTATGGCGTGGAGGCGGCGCGCGTCGAGCAAAGGACCAATCTCGACAAGCTCATCATCGACATCGAGACGAACGGCACGATCGATGCCGAAGATGCAATCCGGCGCGCCGGAAGCATTCTCAAGAACCAGCTTGATGTTTTCGTCGAATTGCAGGGCGACGGCGACCCGGGATACGGCAGCGCGGAGACCCTTGTGGCGCCGATCCTGCTCAGACCGGTCGACGAGCTCGAACTCACGGTTCGTTCCGCGAACTGCCTGAAGGCCGAGAGCATCAACTACATCGGCGACCTCGTGCAGCGCACGGAAGTCGAACTTCTGCGCACGCCGAATCTGGGCAAGAAGTCGCTGACGGAGATCAAGGAAGTGCTGGAACGGCACGGCCTTGCGCTCGGCACGCGGCTGGACAACTGGCCGCCGCCCGCGCTGCGCACCGAGGAAGAGGCGGCGCCGCTGGCATTCTAGACAGGCTCAACGACAATGCGTCACAGAAAATCCGGCCGCAAGCTCGGCAGGACATCGGCGCATCGCAAGGCGATGTACCGAAATCTTGCCGTCTCGCTGCTGCAGCACGAGACGATTCGCACGACCCTGCCGAAGGCCAAGGAGCTCAGGCGCGTCGTCGAGCCGCTGATCACGCTCGCAAGGCACGCCAGCGAGAACTCCGGCGATGCCGGGCGCTTGCGCAGGCTCGCGTTTTCAAGACTCAGGGACGACGCTGCCGTCGGGAAGCTCTTCACCGAACTCGGGCCGCGATTCAGGGATCGGCCGGGCGGTTACCTGCGGATTCTCAAGATCGGGAATCGCGCCGGCGATGCCGCACCGATGGCCATCGTCCAGTTGCTCGATCAGCCGGAAGCCGAAGACTGAGCGACCGTGGTGCGAGTGGTTGGGCGGCCGCTCGCATCATCTGTCCCGTCACCCCTCCCTTCGGTCGAAGGGATTCGGGGACAGACGATGCGATCGGCCGCCTTCGGGTGTGCGGGAGGTTGGGTGGCCGCCCGGCTTATGGCACTCGTTACCGGGGGTTGTTTCGGTTTCGGCGTTGCCGCCAGCGCTGGCGGGGCCGGCGCAGGGTCAGTTTCTGCCACGGTATCCGGATCCAGCGGGCGATGCGCTCGAGCCATAGCGGCCGGTAGCGCGCGGCGTCCTCGGGCGACAGCTCACGCATATTCCTTCGATACTTGAGCTTGATCCAGGCGTTTACGTCGAGTTGCGCAAACCAGGCGAACCGCATGCTGTTCCACGTCAGCGCCGGATGTTTCCTGAGGCTGGCGACGCCGAAGTCGATGATGTAGGGGCGCTCCCGGGGACCGACGAGCACATTGTCCTTGCGCTTGAGATCGCCGTGGGCGACGCCGGCCTCGTGCATCGCCGCGATCGTCTCGAACAGGTGGGCGAAGAAACGCTCGCGGTCTTCGAGATGCGGTTCGTGGTCGCGCAGCGAGGGCCCGTCGATCGCTTCGAGAACGAGATAGCTGTCGTCGAGAAGTCCGTACGATCGCGGGATTCCGGCCACGTTCTGGAGCCGCTCGTAGACTTTCTGTTCGCGTCTGAGCGCCGCAAGGCCGAGCAGGCGCAGCGCAAACGTGCCGTGCGGCCGCTTGACGACGACTTTCCCGAGCGGGCTCGTGTAGCGGTGCACGGTCGCCTGGTAGCCGCGCCCGAGCAGCGTGCCGGGGTTCGTCCCGACCTCCTTGCGGAGCCAGGCCGCGAGCTCGTCCCGCCGCTCGTCGTCGGCCTTCATCGCTCCGCTGCCTGCCTGCGGGGACATTGCGCGACGAGGCGGGCTACCAAACGATCGCACCCATGCAGGCGAGAATGTACACGGCAATCACGATCTCGCCGTTGCGCCACATGCTCTTCGCGAACGACCAGCGGCCGCCGCCCATGGCTCCGGCGTTTTGCAGTGCCGGCACGAGGGCGGGCACGTCCCGTGCCCAGCGTTCCCAGCGCTCGCCGAAGTATCGTCTGAGCTTGCGATCCTCGTATTCAATCGCGGGCGGATAGTAGAACCAGAAGAACGCCAGTGCGACGGGCAGCGCCCACCACGTGGCGCTGGCGAGTGCGAAACCGCAGACGATTAGAATGTTGCCCGTGTACAGGGGGTGGCGCACAAGCGCGTAGGGACCGTTGATCGCAAGTTGCTCGTTCTTGACGATGAAACCGCTCGCATAGAGCCGAGTTGCCGTGCCGAGGAGCGCGAGCGGGATTCCGAGCGCGACCGGCAAGGTGCTCGACTCTGCCGTCAGGGCATAAAGCAGAATCAACGCGACGGCGCCGAGCTGGCGCGAAATCTCGTGGTATCTGAGCTCTCGGATCGCATGGCTCAGCCCGCTGAGCTCTGGCAGGTCTCGGGTTCTGTGTGACATATGCGGATCGTTTGTACGGTTCCGATGTGCGCGCTTCGCAGGACGGTCATCCGTGCCCGAGCGACGCAAACGCCTCGCGCGTCAGGTTCCTCGCGCCTGACGGCTCAACGGCCAGATTATCCTCGATTCTAATGCCGCCGTAAGGCAGCAAACGCGCGACAAGGTCCAGGTTCAGCGTGCGGCGTAACTCGGGTCCGACGCGCCTCAGCAACGATTCGATGAGGTAGAACCCCGGTTCGATCGTCAGCGTAAAGCCCGGTTCGAGCACGCGTGTCAGGCGGAGAAACGGGTGTGGCTCGGGCGCGGGGCGAAGGTCGCCCGTCGGCGTGCTTTGGTGACCGCCGACATCGTGCACCTGCAGTCCGAGCAGGTGGCCGAGTCCGTGCGGCAGGAACGTGCGCGTAATGCCGCTGGCGTAAGCTTCGTCCGCACTGCAGGTGACCAGATCGTGCTCGCTCAGGACGCCCGCAAGGAGTTCGTGCGTGCGCTCGTTGAGGTCCACAAAGTCGACGCCCGCTCTGACCTCCGCGCACAAGGTCTGCTGCAGTGTTTCCATCGAGTGGGACGAGACCCTGGTGCGCGAGACATCCGCCGCGTAGCCATTGAAGCGCGCGCCCGCGTCGATGAGCAGCGAGCGCGCTTGAGCCGGTACAGCGCGATCGCGCCGCTGGTAATGCAGTATCGCCGCATGGTTGTTAATCGCGATGATGCTGGCGTAGGGCAGTTCGGATTCGCACTGGCCCGTCGCGCCGAGATACCGCTGATGGAGCAAATACTCCGATTCGCCCTCGGCGAACGCCGCGCCGACGGCGAGGTGCCCTGCGGCCGCGATCGAGTTCGCGCGCGCCATGCAGGCGATCTCGTAGTCCGTCTTCGCTGCAC
>JAQAJI010000058.1 GCA_028278665.1 Candidatus Rariloculus versatilis | reverse complement strand
CGCGTGTCGAGCTCGGTGAAGCCGTCTTCGCGGACGATCTGCCAGTCGGCGCCGCCGGGCACAAGCCGTCCCTTGATGCCCGGCCCTTCGAACGTGCCGTTCAGGATGTCAATGATGCGGCGCTGGCCGTTGGGCGTCTCGCCCACAATGACCGGATCTGCGACCTGGGCGAAGAGCTCGAACGCGAATTCGAGGCCTGGCGGTTCGGGCATGTCCTGTGCCTGTGCGGTCATCGATATTCCGGCCAGAAGCGCTAGCGCGAAACGTATCATGCGAAATCCCCTCGTAGCGAATTGTGTCCGTCGATGGTCCGGTTGGGCGCCCGGCCCGGGCCGTGGCGGCTCACGCCGGACGCTTCCGAGGCTCCTGCCGTGGCGCCGCCGAGCGGTGCCTCACCTCTCTGCGGTGCAGTTCGCCGGCGAGTCGCGCAGCGCTCCGCTCCGGGCGTCCCGGTTGGCCTCACAGGCGCGTCACAGTACCATCAAACCGAAGCGGCGCGAAACGCGACACGGCACCTCCGATGATCGGTAAGGCGAAGCCGCGCGAAACGCGGACGCGGTGGCTTCAATGATCGCAACGGCGAAACGGCACATTACGCATCCAGGGAGGCTTCAATGATCGGAATGGCTAACCGGCGCGGCTCGGTTGCAACCACGGCGTTACTCCTGGCGCTCACTTCGTTGGCGGCTACCGCGCAACTGCGTTCGCTGCCCGGCGAAGCGCTCGACGCGATGCTGGCCGAGCCGATGCCCTACATGCCCGAGGTGCTCGGACCCTTTTCCCATGAGATTTCGTCGGACGATCCCGAGGTGCAGGCCTTTTTCGACCAGGGCTATCAGCTCATGTACGCGTTCGGGAAATACGAAGCCATCCGTTCGTTTCGCGAAGCGCAGAAACTCGACCCGGAGTGCGCCATCTGCTACTGGGGGGAGGCGTGGTCCTGGGGGTCGTATCTGAACGTACCGATGTCCGCGGCCGAGGCTCCGTATGCCTGGGCGGCGATGAGCAAGGCGATCGAACTGCGGGACAACGCAAGCCCGCGTGAGCAGGCCTATATCGACGCGCTCTCGGTCCGCTACGTCGCCGATTACGATTTCGCGAACCGTCGCGTGCAGGACGCAGCCTGGGCCGAAGCGGCGCGCGCGCTGGCCGAGCAGTATCCGGACGATCTGGACGCCGTCACGCTCTACGCCGATGCGCTGTTCCTGCTCGAGGAGCGACGCGGCTACCGCGACATCGCCGATCCGAACGTGAAGCGCATTCACGCCGTGCTCGAGAGCGTGCTCGCGCGCGACATTCGCCACCCGGGCGCCTGCCATCTCTACATCCATGCGACCGAGTCGACCGTGCGGCCCGAGCTTGCCGAACCCTGCGCGGAATACATCGGCAATTCGATCCCGGGTGCGAGCCACATCAATCACATGCCGTCGCACACCTGGAACGAGGTCGGACGCTGGGGCGACAGCGTGCGCGCGAACATCCAGGCCTGGCACTCCGACCTCAAGGCGGCGACTCGCCAGGGTGTCGCGATCTATCCGCCGCACAATCTGCACATGATGTTCTTCGCGGCCGCGTTCGACGGCCAGGGTGCTATCGCGATGCAGGCGAGCGAGGACTACACGAAGCTCATGGGCGACAATTCCTTTGAGCTGTTGATCCTCGTGCGTTTCGGCCGTTTCGAGGAGATTCTCGAAGTCACCGAGCGCATGGAATCGGACTACGCGGCCGGGGTCTGGGACTTCGCGCAAGGTTACACCAGGGTCAAGCTCGGCGAAGCCGACTTTGCGCGCGCACACCTGGCGCGGCTCCGGTAGCTTGCCGAGACCACCGACGCCATGATCCGCTTCGACCGGGCCTCATTGTTGCTCAATGTGCTTGCGGAAATCCTGGCCGGCGAGATCCAGTGGAGTCAGGGCAACCTGCGCCCCGCAATCTCCGCGTTCGAACGCGCCGTCGAGCACGAGGACGAGCTCGGCTACGACGAGCCGGAGCCGCTGCCGTTCGCGGCGCGCCATTGGCTCGGCGCTGCGCTGCTCGAGGCCGGCCGCAATGCCGATGCGCAGCAGGTTTACCGCGCCGAACTCGTGGACCATCCGCACAATGGCTGGTCGCTCTTCGGCCTGCGCGAGGCACTCGCCGCACAGGGCGATACCGACCCGGAACTGGACGCGAACTTTGAAAAGAGCTGGGCCCGGTCCGATGTGTGGATCACCCGGTCGCGCTTCTGAACTCGCCCGCGGCTCACCAGCCGGCTGGAGCCCGGTAGACCGGCTATTTGTCAGGCTTCGGTGTTTGCGAGCCGCAGCCGCGCGGGCAGTCAGTGTCGAAGCGGCGATTGGCTGACAGTTGCAAGCGCCCGGTAAACCCTGCGTATCGCGCAAGTTACGGAAGAGGTGACCGCGAATGGTCTACAAGCGCAACCTGAACGAGATGGACTGGACACAGATGGGCAATGACGCGCATATCCACCACGCGCGCAAGACGCTCACGCCGTTCGATGAGGTGTATCTGCCCAAGTTCGGCGTTTCACTGTACCGGCTCGCGCCGGGCAAGCGGGCCTTCCCGCGTCACGAGCACCTGGCGAACGACGAAGGCATCCTCGTGACCCGTGGCAGCGGGACGCTGCGCTACGGCGACGACGAGATTGCGCTCGGCGAAGGCGACTACGTGCATCTGCCGGCGGCGTCCGGCCGCGCGCATCACATGATCAACACGAGCGATGCCGAGCTCGAATACTTCTGCTTCTCAAGCATCGTCGTGCCAGAGGCCGTGATCTACCCGGATTCGAACAAGCTCGGTGCGTATTCCCTGACGCAAGCCGCCGACGGCAAGGGCTGGCAAAGCCAGCGCTTCATCGTGCGCAACGAGCCGGTCGGCTACTTCGACGGGGAGGAGCCGGACTGAGTCGCACGCGATTCCGCGCTGTCTGGCTGCCGGTTCGGCAACAACCCGCGCGGACTGCAAAGCGCGGCAATCTTCCTGCTGTGCCGGGAAGCCCGGCAGGCTCCCAGGCCCCGGTTGCCGGCGGTCGTGAATCAGCTTGGCAAACCTCCAGCGTTACTGTAGCGTGTGCCGTTCTCTACCTCCAACCGCGAGGAGATTCCATGCCCATTTTCAAGTTGGCGGCCGCGCTCGCGCTCGGTCTGATGGTCTCGACTGCCTCGGCGCAGACGTTCGAGACCGATGAAGACAGAACCCTGTACGCCGTCGGTGTCGTACTCGGCAACAACCTGGTCCAGTTCAACCTGACTCCGCAGGAACTGGCGCTGGTCGAAGCGGGGCTGCGCGATACCGTGTTCGGCACCGAACCGCGTGTCGACATGGCCCTCTACGGTCAGCAGATCACGGTGCTTCGCGACGCACGCCAGGCGGCCGGAGCGGCTTCCGAGAAGGCGGCATCTATGGCGTTTATCGACGAGATGGCACAGGAAGCCGGCGCACAGCGGTCGGAATCCGGAGTCGTCTATATCCCGGTCACGGCCGGTACGGGTGCGAACCCGACGACGGCCGATAGCGTGCTCGTCCACTATCACGGCACGCTGCGCGACGGGACGGTTTTCGACAGCTCAGTCGATCGCGGGGAACCGATCTCGTTCCCACTGAACGGCGTCATCTCGTGCTGGACCGAGGGTGTCCAGAAGATGCAGGTTGGCGGCACGAGCACGCTCGTTTGCCCCTCGGACACCGCCTACGGAGACGCGGGGCAGGGCGTGATTCCCGGCGGTGCGGCGCTCGTGTTCGAGGTGGAGCTACTCGGGATCGAATAGAACGGGGGCTCAGATATCGAGCGGACCCGTGCTGTCGCCGAAGCTCTCCTGATGCACCCCGAGCATGTCGAGCATGAGTGTCGAGATGCGGGTGATCTCGGTCCTGTACGCCAGCACCTGCTGATCGAACATGACGTTCAGGTGTTCCTCGAAACTGTCAGGAATGCCGACAGGCGCTTCCGGCAGTTCGAGCCCGGTCGATGGCCTACTGACCACGAGGAAGCCGCCTCGCGTTGCGAGCGGCATTCCGTCACGGTAGTCGCGACTCAGTCCAGATCGAGCCCTCCAAGCACGATCAGGTAGTAGCTGACGATGCCGACGACCGTTTCGTCGTCGATCACCAGGGCATGGCTGATGTCGAAACGCTCGAACAGGCGTGCGCAGTTCCGGATGCTCATGTCCGGCCGAACGGATATCACGGGCTTCGCCATGACTTCGTAGACGTTGACGCGTTCGGGCGCCCGGTCCCTGGCGATGACTTCCTTGGCGATGTCCGAGAACAGCACCATTCCGTACTCGTCATGGTCGTGCCGCTTCTCGACGACCAGGCAGGTCGCGCCGACGCGTTTCATTATGCGCATCGCTTCCATTACGTCGATGCCGCCGTCGACCTCGGTCACGGACTTGCGCATGACATCGCCGACGGTGATGTTGGGGCGTTCGTTCATAGTTGATCCTCCACGACTTCGACCAGTTCCTCGGCCTGGTGTATGACTCCGACGGCATCCTCCACGTCGAGCTGAATTGCGATGCCGGTGCCGGGCGTGGCGTCGAATTCTCCGACATCGGAGATGTGTTCGAGTATCCCGCGGCTCATATGTTCTTCGACGAGCAATAGCAGCACGTCCCGCTGGGTAGAGAGCGACAGGCCGAAAAAGGTCGTGTGTTTCGAGATGCCCTCGCCGCGCGCGTGGCTGATCAGCGTCGATCCGGTCGCGCCACTCTCCCGGGCGGCCGTCAGGACCGCTTCGGTCTTGCTGTCGTCGACGAAGGCGATGAGAAGTTTGAAGTGCGGGGGCGGTCACGGTGTCGTGCCCGCTCGCGCGCGTCGCGGCGAGCCGCGAGCAGCGCGGAGAGCTGTGCGTAGGCGAGCACGGTCATGATCGGGAAAAGGCAGGTCAGCGCGATCATCCCGAAACCGTCGAGCAATGCGCTGCGACCCGGTACGTTTGCCGCAAGCCCGAGCCCGAGCGCCGTCACGAGCGGCACGGTCACGGTCGATGTGGTGACGCCGCCGGAGTCGTACGCGAGCGGAACGAGCAGTCTCGGGGTGAACGCCGTCTGTATCAGGACGATCGCGTAGGCGGCGGCGATGTACCACTGCAGGGGCGTGCCGGTCAGTATCCTGAAGCAACCGAGCGCAACGCCGAATCCGACTCCGAGCGCGACGACCATCCGGAGTCCCCAGACATGGATCGCGCCGCCTGACACCTCGCTTGCCTTGAGCGTGACCGCGAGCAGCGCGGGCTCGGCGATCGCGCTGCTGAATCCTATGGCAAACGCGAAAATCAGCAGCCAATAGTAGCTGTACCACGGCAGCAAAACCGCGGAGTCGGCGCCCGCGCCGATTGCGGTCAACTGTTCGGCGACGAATCGCCCGAGTGGAAACAGTGCCCGGTCGAGTCCCAGCAGGAACAGTCCGAGCCCGACAATGACGAATCCGAGGCCCACGATAATGCGCGAAACGTTGCTGAACCGGCGCCTGAGCACGACGCCGTGAAAGAAAATCAGGAATACGGCGATGGGCAGCACGTCGAGCGCGGTCGACATGATCGTCCCAACGACACTCGTGATCAGATCCACGCGACGACCATCCCGTAAGCCATGACGAAGATCATCGGCGTCAGCGACGCGAACGCGATCAGGCCGAAGCCGTCGGTCATCGGATTGCGCCCGCCAATCGACGACGCGAGCCCGACGCCGAGCGCGGCGACGAGCGGCACGGTCACGGTCGACGTGGTGACGCCGCCGGAGTCGTAGGCGATCCCGACGATCTCCGCCGGGGCGAAGAACGTGATCACGACAACGATCGCGTATCCGCCGATGATCAGTTTCACGAGCGACCAGCCCGCGATGATTCGCAACACGCCGAGGATCAGCGCGCAGCCGACAGCCAGTGCGATCGAAATTCTGAGCCCGAGTGCGAAAAGGCCCCTCGCGGCCTCGTCGTCGGCGATGAAGCCCGCGGCGGCCGAGGTCGCTGCCGCCTCGCCCGAAACCGCCGTCACGGCGGGTTCCGCAATCGTGCTACCGAACCCCAGCAGGAACGCGAACACGACAAGCCAGACGACGCTGCCGCGACGCGCGAGCGCGTATGCGAGCGTCTCGCCCATCGGGAACAGTGCAAGTTCCAGGCCGTAGGTGAAAAGCGTCAGGCCGAGCACGACCGCGACGAAACCGTCGATCAGCGCCGCGAGCTCGCCGATGGGCCGATCGAGAACGAAAAGCTGAAAGAACAGGATCACCAGGACGATCGGCAGCAGATCCCTGATGCTGCCGAGAGCAATGGTGGAGAAGCGGTGCACGTTCGTCCCTGAACCAGGTTGGCGGTCAGCTCGGCGTGCCGGGGAACGTGTTCACGGGTCGAGTGTACCGCCGCTCGGCCTTGTTGGCAGCCTGGGGGGCGCGGGAGTACGATGCCCCGAAATGCCGTGGACGCGGCGACGGGACGCTGGACTCATGGACCCAAAGACCTATTTCGAAACGCTGAACCGGGACTATCTCGCCGTCTCGATGCCGAAGGAGGATTTGTTCTGGACGAACTTCATGGGCACGTCGGACGATCACGACGCGTTTGCGGCCGCCGAGACCGCTTACAAGACCTTTATTTCGAACCCGGAACACCTCGCCGAAGTGCGCCGGCAGCTTCAGGCGGCCGAGCAACAGCCGGCGGGCGCTGAACGCGAACGGCTGCTGCATGGCCTGCGCGGCTGGCGCGAGTTCTTCAAGGTCAATGCGATCGAGAGCCCGGACGCCCGCGCCATGCAAGCCGATCTGGTCCGGGACGACACCGAACTTTTCGCGAAACGCAAGGCGCTGGAGCTCCATTACGAAAACGAGGCCGGTGAGCGTACCGAGGCCTCGACTCTCGTGTTGCGGACAAACCTTGTGAGCTGTGCCGACGAGAATGTGCGCAAGTCCTCGCACGAGGCATTGCTCGACCTCGAACGCTGGGTCGTCGACAACGGCTTCCCCGAGATGGTCAGACGCCGCAACGCCTATGCTCGCGGGCTCGGCTACCGCAACTACTTCGACTACAAGGTCAACCACGAGGAGCGGATGACGCCGGAGAGGCTGTTCGAAATTCTCGACGAGTTCGACCGGCAGACCCGCGACGCGCAGGAGCGCGGTTTCGAGCAATTGGCCGCAAGGCACGGCGACGGGGCATTGGCTGCGCACAACCTGAGCTACTACATGCGCGGCGATACTACGCGCGAGCTTGATCCCTATCTGCCGTTTTCGAAGAGTCTGCAGCGCTGGGTCGAATCGTTCGGCCGCATGGGCGTGGAGTTTCGGGATGCGACGCTCACACTCGACCTGCTAGATCGCAAGGGCAAGTACGAGAACGGTTTCATGCATGCGCCGCGCCCGGCCTGGTTGCGCAACGGCACCTGGAAACCGGCCAGCATCAATTTCACGAGCAACGCAAACCCGAACCAGGTAGGCAGCGGCGACGACGGCCTGCTCACGCTGTTCCACGAGGGCGGGCACGCTGCGCACTTCGCGAACATCGTCCAGAACGCACCGTGCTTCAGTCAGGAGTTCCCGCCGACATCTATGGCCTACGCGGAAACGCAATCGATGTTCTTCGACAGCCTGCTTCGCGACGGCGACTGGCTCAAGCTTTATGCCCGAAACCGGGCGGGCGAGGAGTTGCCCGATGCGCTGATCGAACGCAAGATTCGCTCCGGACAGCCCTATCGCGCATTTTCGGAACGTTGCCTGCTTGTCGTCCCGTATTTCGAATGGGCCGTCTATTCGCTGCCGGAGACCGAGCTTACGGCTGAACGACTCATCAAGCTCGCGCGCGCCACCGAGAAAAGGATCTTCGGGCTCGACGGTGAGTCACGCCGGCTGCTCGCGATTCCCCACCTGCTCGACCAGAGTTCCGCGTGCTGCTACCACGGCTACCTGCTTGCGAACATGGCCGTGCACCAGACCCGCGCCTGGATCACGCGGCAATTCGGTTACCTGACCGACAACCCGGCTGTCGGCCCCTTGCTCTCAGAACACTACTGGGAGCCGGGCAACAGCGTGAGCCACGACGACACGCTGCGCAGCCTGACAGGCGAGGGGTTGACCGGGCGCTACCTGGCCGAGCGCTGCAATCGTTCCGTCGAGGAAGCCTGGAGCGAGGCGCGGCAGTTGATCGATGCGGCGCTGGTCCGCCGCTGCGGGCTTCGATCCGAGTCGTGCACGGCAAGGAGCTTCTGGCCGACAAGAGCAAGTCCGACGCCGCCATGTTCGCGGCCTTCGAGGCCTGGATCGAGCGGCGCTACCATTAGCGATTCGTTGCGGCTCTTGCGGTGCGCTGCGGCCGTATCGAGCGCGCGCTGGCCCGGAGTTTCGCCATCGCGGGCACAGGGTGAGCATTGATCTCCGGCGTGGGCCGGCTTCAGCGCTGTCGGTCGTGCCTGAGGCGGGTCGTGGCGGCCAGCGCGGCGCCCGGCCGCGACATTCCCGGAGAGCGTTCAAGCTCGTGGCCGATCAGCCGCTCGGCCAATGCCTTGTCGCCGTGGCAAAGGCGGACGAGTTCGGCTTCGTGGTCCCAGGGGCGGAACCTTCCCGAACGAAATACGCTGAGCAGCGAGCGCGACTTTCCTGCACTGCGCTGGCGTCGTTTGACCAGCAACAGGACGAGAGCGGCGCCGACCAAGAGAAGAAAAAATGTTTCCAATCCCACTGGTACCAATCCTGTGCCGCGGTCATCCGATCGTGCTGAAAAGCCACGCGATGTAGCCGGCATAGCACGCCAAGAGCACCGCGCCTTCGAGCCGTTCGATACGCGGCTTCACGAGCATGACCGCGAGCGCGACAAGCGACGTCGTGACCATGACGCCGAGATCAACCGGTCCGATGCCATTTGGTACGAGCGGCCTGACGAGCGACGTCGCGCCGAGGATCAGCAGCAGATTGAAGATGTTCGAGCCGATCAGGTTGCCCGCCGCCAGTTCCGGTTGGCCGCGCCGCGCGGCGACGACGGATGTTGCAAGTTCCGGAAGGCTCGTTCCGAGCGCTGCTGCCGACAGGCCGACGAGCGCCGAGGAAATGCCTAGCGCGAGGGCGATCTCGACGGCGGCCCGAACGAACAGGTCGCTGCCGAGGATGAGCATTGCGAGGCTCGCCGCCCCAAACAGCGCGTTTAGCAGGATCGACACATCCGCTTTCGCGCCCGGCGGTGCCTCGGCGGCGAAGGTGGCCGGATAGCGTCCCGCCTGCGCGTCCCGGACCGTCAATGTCACATAGCTGACTATGGAGACGACCAGCACGAATCCCTCGATCCGTCCCAGTTGTCCGTCGAAGAGCAGCAACAGAGGGATGGCCAGCGTCGCCAGGACCAGCACGACGGAGTCACGCGCCGCCAGTTGACCCTTGAGTGCCGGTCGTCCGATCAGCGCGGTCACGCCGAGCACCAGAGTGATGTTGCAGATGTTGGAGCCGACGACGTTGCCGACGGCGAGCCCCGGTGAATCCCGAAACGCTGCCGCGAGGCTGACAGCGAGTTCCGGCGCGCTCGTCGCGAACGCGACGAGCGTAAGGCCGACGACGAGCGGAGTCATGCCGAACCGAATCCCGAGCGCCGCACTTGCGCGTACAAGACCTTCGCCGCCGAACCAGAGCAGCGCAAGGCCCGCAAAAAACAGCAACACCATTGTCATCGGAGTAGGAGCATGTGGAAACGTCGTTGGCGAGAGGTAGTTCGGCAGTCATCACGGGGGGCAATTGCGCGGGGATTCTAGCAGTCCACGGCATGAGCCCCACTGCATGGGGTTGATGACAATCTTGCTGAGGACGATGGATCCGCCGGCATCGCGTTCCAGCCGAGCCGAGTTGCTCGTCGCGGAGTCGAATGGCTGCGCCCCGTGGCGCAATGTGGATTTGCTTCCGCCTGCGAGCAGGGCCGTGCGGTAACATCCGCGGCGGAGCGCGGCATGGACTACGACTACATCATCATCGGGGCGGGGACGGCCGGCTGCGTGCTCGCGAACCGGCTATCGGCAGACAGCGACGCCAGCGTGCTGCTGCTCGAAGCCGGCGGCAAGGACGACTATTTCTGGATCGACATCCCGGTCGGCTATCTCTACACGATCGGCAATCCGCGCACGGACTGGTGCTACGAGATCCAGCCCGATCCCGGTCTCAACGGCAGGACGATCGGCTATGCGCGCGGACGCGTGCTCGGCGGCTGCTCGTCGATCAACGCGATGATCTACATGCGCGGCCAGCGCAGCGACTACGACCACTGGGCGTCGCTCGGCAACCGCGGCTGGGGCTGGGACGACGTGCTGCCGGTGTTCAGGCGCTCCGAGGACTACGAGCATGGCGCCGATGAGCTGCACGGTGCGGGCGGCGAGCTGCGCGTCGAGGAGCGGCGCGTGAGCTGGGAGATTCTCGATGCCTGGCGCGATGCGGCCGAGGAGTGCGGCATCCCCAGGATCCCCGAGTTCAATCGCGGCGACAACTTCGGCAACGCCTACTTCCAGGTGAATCAGCGCGGCGGTGTGCGCTGGAGCGGCACGAAGGCATTCCTGCGTCCGGTCACGCACCGCGAGAACCTCACGGTTCTCACGGAATCGCACGTCGAGCGCCTGCGTATCGATTCGCGCGACGGTGTCAAGCGGGCCGTCGGCGTCGAGTTTGTCCGCAACGGCACGCGACACAGTTTCGAGGCACGGCGCGAGGTCGTGCTCGCCGCGGGCTCGATCGGTTCACCGCAGATTCTGCAGCTCTCCGGAATCGGACCTGGAGAATTGCTGAACCGTCACGGCATCGACGTCGTTCACGAGTTGCCGGGAGTCGGCGAGAACCTCCACGATCACCTGCAGGTGCGCAATGTCTACAAGGTGCGCAACACCACCACGCTGAACCGGCGAGCAAACTCCCTTTGCGGCAAGGTCGCGATGGGGCTTGAGTACTTTCTTTTCAGGACAGGCCCATTGACGATGCCGCCGTCGCAGCTTGGCGCGTTCGCGAAGAGCGATCCGTCGCAGCCTTCGGCCAACATGGAGTGGCACGTACAGCCGTTGTCGCTCGACAAATTCGGTGACCCGCTGCACCGTTTCGACGCGATCACGCCCTCGGTCTGCAATCTGCAACCGACAAGCCGCGGCCATGTCCGTATCGAAAGCCCGGACCCCGCAGCGCCTCCCGCGATTACGCTGAACTACCTGTCAACGGACGAGGATCGGCAGGTGGCGGTGGCCGGCATCCGCTTCACGCGCCGCATCATGGCGGCGAAAGCACTCGCGCGATTCGAACCCGAGGAATGGAAGCCCAGCCCGGAACTTCAAAGTGACGATGAACTCGTGCACGCCGCCGGAGATCTCGGCACGACGATCTTTCACCCGATCGGCACCTGCAAGTTGGGGCTCGACCCACTTGCCGTCGTCGACGACCGGGTCTGCGGGCATGGCATCGAAGGGTTGGGCGTCATCGACGCCTCGATCATGCCGCGAATCACCTCCGGCAACACGAACGCACCGACTGTGATGATCGCGGAGAAGGGCGCGGAGTTCATTCGGGAGGATGCGCGCCGGTCGTCGCCGTAGTGCGAGAAGCAATCCGCACGCGGAAACTCTAGTATTCGAACGACAGCCTTGTAGCGAGAGTTTGCCTGATGAAGAACGCTTTGAACGGGTTCCCCTGGTTGCCATTGATCGTTGTCGTAGGTATCGGATTGCCGAATGTATCTGCTTGGGGCCAGATGCCCGACGCTTCTATCGACCGTCCGAACATCCTGTTGATCATCGCCGACGACATGGGCATCGAGACACTTGCGTCGTACGGCGTGGGACAGTCTCCCGCGAGCACTCCGACTCTCGACAGGCTGGCTGACGGGGGCCTGCGGTTCGACAACTTCTGGTCGCAACCGATCTGTTCGCCGACACGCGCGACGATGCTGACCGGGCGATACGGCTTTCGTACGGGCGTGACGCGACCCACCGGCGACGCCGAGTACATGGGCTTCATGCCCGAGCCGCCACCGAAACCCGAGGGGACGCCCGCGTAGTGCTGCGGCCTTGGCCAGGACGGACCTGCGGGTCGCCCGCGCCGCCGCGGGGTCGGAGGACCGGGATTGGGCCATCAGGAGATCACCTTGCCTCGCCTGCTGACCGAGGCCAGCAGCGGCGCCTACGCGACCGCGGCGATCGGCAAATGGCACCTTGCAGACACCAACAACGGCTGGGAACAGCATCCGAACCACGTAGGCTTCGACCACTTCGCCGGGCTGATGCGCGGATTTCCGGAAGGGTATTACGCATGGACGAAGGTCGTGAATGGCGAGTTCTCCGAACAGTCCGGGTACGGGCCGTCCGCGAAGGTCGATGACGCGCTTCAGTGGATCGAAGCGCGCCAGGAGCGACCGTGGTTTGTCTGGTTGGCGTTCAATACACCGCACACGCCGCTGCACCGCCCGCCGCTCGACTTGATATCCGACAGTCACACCGGCCTCGATCCGAACATCAATCCGATGGAGGATCCCCTCCCGTATTTCCACGCAATGATCGAGGCGATGGACAGCGAAATCGGGCGCCTGCTCGCAGGCATCGATGCGGCGACACTCGCCAACACCTACGTGATCTTCATGGGCGACAACGGAACCACTCGCCAGGCTGCGACACCGCCGTTTCAACGAGGGCGAGTCAAGGGGAGCATCTACGAGGGGGGCATCCGGGTGCCGCTGATCGTTGCCGGTCCGGGTGTCAGCGACGGCGCTGTCACAGACGCGCTGGTCAATTCCACCGACATGTTCGCGACCATTCTCGAACTCGGCGGCGTGAGTCTTGCCGAAGCGCTTCCGGCAGATCTGGTCCACGATTCGGTGAGTTTCGCCCCCTACCTCGGGACGCCGGATCGCCCGTCACTCAGAGAGTGGATCTACGCGGACGAGATGACGCCTGCAGAAGGCATGCAAGGCGGTGACTTCGCAATCCGGGACGAGCGCTACAAGCTCGTGCGGCGCTCCGGCGACGACGAACTCTACGACCTCGCGGCCGATCCCTTCGAGCGCAACGACCTGCTCACCGGCACACCGACGGAGGATGCGCAAGCTCGCTACATGTCGCTTGCGTCCCGGCTCGAGGCGCTTCACGCAAGCGGGAATTGATAGCAGCCCATCGCTGCGACTTCCCTGAGTTCGGGTGCCGCGCAGGCGGCTGCCACCGGATTCTTGGTTTTGGTCCTGCGACTTGCATGTACGCATTGACTCGCTGAATCAGGGAGTGTGAACGCTCCCTGGCGAAGGCACGTTTCAGTCTTCGAGGCCGGAGCCGTAGGAACCGACCGTGCAGTCGTACGGATAGATCGGGAATTGCGCAGGCGCGTATTCGGTTGTCCAGGTGACCGGGCCCGAATAATATTCCGGGTCTTCGACCGAGCGTTCAACCGTCAGCAGCCGCTGTTCCAGATCGAGCGTGAACCGCTCGGTAGCCACCGCAGCGTCGCTATACGGCGCAACGCCCTCCATGTTGATCCAGCCCGCGAGCAGGTTTCGCGTCTCCACCACCAGCGTATCGTCCTCCCAATGTCCGATCGAGTATCCCACCTGGCTTGGAGGGTAGTCGGTCGGAAATTCGGTCTGATCGAGGAAGACCCGGCGCACCGAATGGTTGTACTCGTACAGGATGGTGACCTGGTTCTCCGAGACGATCATCTCCATGGGAAAACCGGAAACGGTATTCAGCCGGCCCCAGTCGATCAGGCAGCGCAAAATGTTGTCGGTGGCTTGATCGTATGCATCCATGACGGCCTGACCCGCGGCCGTGACATGCGAGATATCGGGACGATCGACGCCCGAGGAGGCCCGAATCCAGATGCCTGTCATCTGGTCCCGGCCAGGTCGCGGTTCCTGTCCGTATGCGGGCAGAAGAACAAGCAATGCCAGCACCGGGACAAGGCAGCTACAGAACGCTTGGGTACGCATACCTTCACGCCGATTTACAAACGTTTGAGCCGGCATGGCCTTACACGGACTCGTCTTCAAGCTGGACCTGATTCACCCCGTCACCGACCCCCTCGACCGTGTTTTCGCCGGTGTCCTGGCGTAGACCGATCCAGACCCTCCACTCGTCGGCGGGCCGATAAATGCTTCTGAGGTGCAATCCCGGGCGGCCGTTTCTGGCGCGCTCACCGGTCACCCGGACCGCGTCGCCCACCGCGAGGCTGGCGTTTGTCAAACCGCGCCGGTACAGCGCGCCGAGCGGCCACGTTTCGCCCGCCCAAACCTCCGTTCCGTCCGACCCTTCGACCTCGATAAAGATGCGACTGTGCGGGCTCGTCAGGTTGACCTCTGCGACCGTTCCTTCAAGGACGATGACATCGTCCCGATCATATTCAACGACCCAGGTATGGTGCCCCGCCACCGCGCCGGGCACCGCGAACAAGAGAATGGCCATGATCTTGCGAGAGGTCCTCGACAGCTTCATCGAACACTCCGTAATGACATCTCGATTCCCGGAAGTTAGCACAGACTTCAGGCCGCACACATCAGCAAATCCTGGCGCCTGTCCGTGCTTGCAGTCGACGCACGGCCCGCGGCCCGCTAGCTGCTCGAAGCGAGTGCGTCCTTGCGCGCGCGCCGGCTTCCCTGGCCGAACCGATCGCCGAGCACGAGCAGGCAGGGCGTGAGCACGAGCGTGAGCACAGTCGCGAACGCAAGACCGCCGGCCACTGCGGTCGCAAGCTGCGTCCACCACTGCGTCGAGGGTCCGCCGAAGTCGATGTTGCGGCCAAGCAGGTCGACGTTCATGCCGAGTACCATCGGACTCAGGCCGAGGATCGTCGTTACGGTGGTCAGGAGCACGGGTCTCAGGCGCTGGGCGCATGCGAGGAGCGCTGCCTCGACGGCCGTCGGAACTGTCGCGCGAATGGCGTTGTAGGTGTCGATCAGCACGATGTTGTTGTTGACGACGATGCCCGCGAGCGCGATGACCCCGATGCCGCTCATGACGACCCCGAACGGCTGATCGGTGAGGAGCAGCGCAAGCAGTACGCCCACGGTTGAAAAGAGGACTGCCGAGAGAATCAGCAGCGCCTGGTAGAAGCTGTTGAACTGCGTAACGAGGATAATTGCCATGAGAAACAGCGCAATCGCGAATGCCCGGGTAAGAAACTCCTCGGCTTGCCGCTGCTCCTCGTCCTCGCCCTTGAACGCGACGTTGACCGCGGGATCGAGCGGATTCTGAACGAGCCACTGCTCGATCTCGGCGATCTTGTCATCGGCCAGGATGCCGTCGGGGACGTCCGCGTTGATCGACATGACCCTGACGCCGTCGGTTCGCTGCAGGTTACCGACACGCGGCGCCGCCACCCTGGTCACGAAGTTGCCGACCGGCACGGCGCCAACGGCCGACATCACGCGCAGCCGGTCGAGTTGGCCCAGCGTGCGGTCGTCGTCGGGGAACCGTACGCGGATGTCGACTTCGTCGTCGGCGTCGTCGGGCCGGTAATCGCCGATCAGGATGCCGTTCGTGACGAGCTGGATCGAACTGCCCACTGTCGCGATGTTGGCGCCGAAACGGGCCGCCTGTTCGCGGTCGACGTCCATCGTCCAGTCGATGCCGGGCACCGGTCTCGTGTCCGTGATGTCGATGATGTCGCCGATCTCGTCGAGTCCGGCGCGCAGCGTTGCCACCGCATTGCCGAGCAGCTCCGGCCGTTGCGAGGACAACTCGAGGTCGATCGGCTTGCCCTGGATGGGCCCGGCTTCGTCCGCCTGGGGCTCGACGACGATGCCGGCGATGTCCGCCGTGCGGGAACGGATTTCGGAGAAGAGTTCCTCCGCGGGCCGGCGCAGCCACCAGTCGACGAAATCGACCTGTACGCGGCCGATGATGTCTTCGGCGACGTCGTTACCGAGCTGTATGCCGCTGCGCGCGTAGACGGAGTCGAATTCCTGCATTTCGAGAATGCGTTCCTCGACGGACCGCACGAGTTGGTCGCGTTCGTCGACCGAAAGATCTCCGCGCGCATGAATGTTGAGCATCGCAATCTCGGGCTCGATCTCGGGGAAGAACTCGAAACCGCGGCCGAGCCCCGCATAGGCACCGATGGAGCCCGCAAGCAGGGCGACGGCGATAGCAAGCACCTTCGCCGGGTGCGCCAGGGCCCTGCGCAGCAGCGAGACATACGCGGCCGTAGCGCCGCTCACGTTCTCGAAGGTCCGCCGGGCTTCTTCGAGCATGGTCGGCTCGGCTCCCGGCTGGATCTCGGCCACTACCTTTGGACCGCGCCGCTTGCCTATCAGCGAACCGACCGTCGGCACGAACAGCAGCGCCATCGCGAGCGAGGCTGTGAGAGTGGCGAGCAGCGTGATCGGCATGTATTTCATGAACTCGCCGACCATGCCCGGCCAGAACAACAGCGGCAGGAACGCCGCGAGCGTCGTCGCGGTCGATGCCGTGATCGGCCACGCCATGCGCCTGGCTGCGCGCACGTAAGCTTCGGTACGGCGGTAGCCCCGATCCAGGTTTCGCTCGGCAAGTTCCACGACCACGATCGCGCCGTCCACGAGCAGGCCGATCGCCATGATCAACGCGAACAGCACGACGATGTTCATGCTGTATCCGAGCGCATAGATCGCCAGGATGCCGGTCAGGAACGCGCCCGGAATCGAGATTCCGACGAGGCTCGCCGAACGCAGGCCGAGCGCGCCGAGGATGACGATCATGACGAGCAGGATGGCGAGCGCGACGTTGTTGGCGAGGTCGCTCAGCATGATGCGGACTTGCGTGGACCTGTCCTGTGTGAAGGTCACCTGGATGTTTTCGGGCCACTCGGCCTGTGCGGCCAGAACCGTATTCCTGACCGAGTCGACGACCTCGATCATGTTCGTGCCGAGCCGCTTGGTGACCTCGAGCGCGACCGCACGCTCGCCGTCGATGCGTGCGTAGCCCGTGGGATCCTTGAACGTCCGCCTGACCGTCGCGACATCTGCAAACGTTACGGTGCCCAGTCCGTCGGTCTTGATCGGCAGCGAGAACATGTCCTCGAGGCCTTCGAAAACGCCGGGGACCTTGACGGAAAATCGGCCTTGCCCGGTGTCGAGCGCACCCGCGGCGACGAGCCGGTTGCTTTGCTGGACGACGTTGTAGATGTCCTCGTAGCTCAGGTTGTAGCTTTCGACCGCGACCGGATCGACGATGATCTCGACGAGTTCCTCCCGGTCGCCGCCGATGTCCGCCTGCAGCACGCCGGGAAGGCCTTCGAGCGTGTCACGCAGGTTGCGCGCAAGCGTGACGAGTGTTCGTTCCGGCACGTTGCCGTGCAGCATGACCACCAGCACGGGGAAGAGCGCGATGTTGATCTCCCGGATGATCGGTTCCTCGGAGTCGGTCGGGAGTTCGGCCTTGGCGAGGTCGACCTTCTCGCGGACATCGCCGAGCGCCTGCTCCGGGTCGAAACCCGCTTCGAACTCGAGGATCAGCACGCCGCTGCCTTCCGCGGCCGTGGCGCGCATTTCCTTGAGTCCCTCGATCGTGCGCAACTCCTGCTCCATCGGCCGGATCAGCAGGCGCTCCGCATCTTCCGGGGAAATCCCTTCGTGAATGACGTTGACGTAGAGCAGCGGAATCGGGATGTCCGGCTCCGCTTCCTTCGGGATGGAGATATAGCTCGCGATGCCCGTGACGATCAGCACGGCCAGCACGAGCAGAGTCGGCCGCGGCCGCGTCACGACGGCGCTGATCAGCGCGTTCATAGCCGCGCGGGGAGTTCGCTGCCTGGTCGCTTCGACTCGGAGAGTTCGCCGCGACTGCCTTCTGCGGTCGGATCGGGAACGGGTGTGACGAGTTGGCCGTCGGACACGAAGCCCTGGCCTATCGTTATCAGCCTGAGTTCGTCGGGGAGGCCCGTGACGGCGACTCCGTCGGTCGTGGAGCTTACGATCTCCACGGGATAAAAGCGCACCTGGTTGAACTCGTCGACCGACTTCACGCCGATGTTGCCGGCGTCGTCGAGCGTCAACAGGGCCGCTGTCAGGAAGTGCGCCGTGATCTCGTCGGCTGCAAGATACATCTCGGCGGTCATTCCCGCTCTGAACTCGCCGTCGGGGTTCGGTACCGCGAGTTCGACACGGAATGTACGCGTACTCGACGCCGCGACAGGGGCGAGGTAACGGATCGTACCTTCGACCGTCTGCCCGTTGACCAGGCGTGCGGAACCCGTGTTGCCGACACTGATCGCGGCGACATTGCGTTCGTTGACTTCGCCGACGATCAGCAATGGATCGGTGTCGACGACCCGGGCGACCATGTCGCCGGACCGGACATAGTCGCCGAGCTCGACCTCCCGCTCGTCGAGAACGGCGTCGAACGGCGCTCGGATTCGCGTGTGGCGCAGGTCGACGAGATTCTGTTCCAGAGCCGCGCGCGCGGCGACGAGGTTGGCCCGGGCTTCGGCGATCTGGACGCTCGAGATGAGTCGCCGGTCCTCCAGATCAAGGGCGGCCTCGTACTGCAGCTCGCGTTGCGCAATCAGCGCTTCTGCTTCGGCGATGCGCGCTTCGAGATCGCGCATGTCGAGGCTCACGATGAGCTGGCTCTGCCCGATCCGGCTGCCTCGCTCGGCGCCGAGTTCGACAACCCGGCCATCCATCTCCGCGCGAAGTTCCACGACCCTGTTCGGCTCGGTGCGGGCGCTGACGACGATCTCGCGCGTGATCGTGCGCGCGACGGACCGTTGCACCGACACCGCCTGCGGTGCGGCGGCCGCTCCTGACCCATCTGCGGCGGTGCCGGCACCTGGGCCTGACGCGTTACCGATGTAGCCGCTCAGCATCCACAAGGCCACCGCAAGCGCTACGCCTGCAGCTATGGCGACTGAACTTATTGTGGTGACTCGTGTCATTCGCTTGAGCAGCAATCGTCCGCGATCGTCGGTTCCGTCGGGCCTGCCCGCAAGCTCGGACGGTGCTCGCGGCAGGGCGGTCTTCGTGCCGACGCCGGGCGTTCGATGTCAGCTCCTGGTGCTTTGAGGGTGAGGCGTTGAAAAGTGCCTGGGGGCGTCAGTGGACGCTTTGCGAGTTGCGGATTATACACCTTGCAGGCCCATCGGTTGCGGCCTCATTTACGCGTCGGCAGTGCGAATTCACTTGGACCGGACGGCCGGATCGCGTGCAATATGCGGACTCGCTCACTTGTGTGTCGGCATCGTGAATTCCGGGCCTCGGCTCGCCGCATCCGGCCAGCGCTGCATCACGGATTTGTAGCGCGTATAGAAGCGCACGCCTTCCTCGCCGTAGATGTGGTGGTCGCCGAAGATGCTGCGTTTCCAGCCACCGAAGGAATGGAACGCCATCGGTACCGGAATCGCGACGTTGATCCCGACCATGCCGGCCTCGATCCGCCGCGCGAACACGCGCGCGACGCCGCCGTCGCGCCTGAAGCACGCGACGCCGTTGCCAAGCTCGTGCCCGTTGACGAATTCGACCGCGTCGGCGAACGAATCGACGCGGACGACCGAGAGCACGGGGCCGAAGATCTCCTCGCGATAGATGCGCATCTCGGCGGTGACGCGATCGAACAGCGATGGGCCGAGAAAGAACCCGCGTTCGCGTCCGTCGATCGTTGCACCACGTCCGTCGAGCACCAGTTCGGCGCCCGAGTTGACGCCGTCCTCGATGTACCCGAGCACGCGCTCGCGGTGCTCGGCCGTGATGAGCGGTCCGATGTCGGTGCCAGGGTTCCTGCCGTCGCCGATGCTGAGTTTCGGAATCCGCTGCCTGAGCTTCTCGACAAGGGGATCCGCGGTCGCGCCTACAGCGACGGCAACGGAAATCGCCATGCATCGCTCGCCGGCGGAACCGTACCCCGCGCCGACGAGCGCGTCGGCGGCCTGGTCGAGATCGGCGTCGGGCATGACGACGAGGTGGTTCTTCGCGCCCCCGAGCGCCTGAACGCGCTTGCCGTTCGCCGTGCCTTTGCGCTGGATGTGTTCGGCGATCGGCGTCGAACCGACGAAGCTCACGGCCGCGACATCGGGGTGTTCGAGCAAGGCCTCGACAGCTTCGCGGTCGCCCTGCACCACGTTGAAGACGCCGTCGGGCAGCCCGGCCTCGGCCAGCAGTTCCGCGATCCTGATCGAAGCGCCCGGATCCCGCTCGCTAGGCTTCAGGACGAAGGTGTTGCCGCAGGCGATCGCGAGCGGGAACATCCACATCGGCACCATGGCGGGAAAGTTGAACGGCGTGATGCCGGCGCAGACGCCGAGCGGCTGGCGCAGCGAGAAATTGTCGATGCCCCCGCCGATGTTGTCGGAGTGCTGGCCCTTGAGCAGTTGCGGCACGCCGCAGGCGAACTCGACCACCTCGATGCCGCGCGTGAGTTCGCCCCTGGCATCGTCAAGCGTCTTGCCGTGCTCGCGGGTGATGAGTGCGGCGAGCTCGTCGCGATGCTCGTCGAGCAGTCGCTTGAAGGCGAACAAGACTCGGGCACGGCTGAGCGGCGGTGACTCGCTCCAGGCCGGAAACGCCGCCCTGGCGGCGCTAACGGCGCGATCGACAACGGCGGGAGTTGCGAGTGCTACGCGGGTCGTGATCTCGCCGAGCGCCGGGTCGTAGACGGGCAACGTACGCGACGCCGTGGTATCAAGCCTGCCGCCGATGACGTGGCCGATGATAGCTGCGGCACCCTGATCGGAATCGCGACTGACTACGCTGCTCATGGCGAGTCATTGTAACTGGAGCGCGACCCGCCGTTCAGACCCGCTCGCTGTTGTCGCGCAGCCAGGCCGCAAATTCGACTTCATCGATTTCGCGAGCGGCCAGCAGGGTCACGGCCTGCACGACATCCACCTCGGCAGCGGTCAACCGCAAACCGTTCACCGCCAGGAACACGTAGGCGGACATGAAGCCCGCCCGTTTGTTGCCGTCGACAAAGGGATGGTTGCGGATGATTCCGTGTGCGTATGCCGCAGCAATTTCGCAGAGGCCAGGCTCACCGTACGCATGCAGTTGCCTCGGACGGGCAAGGGCCGAATCCGGCAGGCCGGCATCGCGAAGACCCGGACCGCCGCCATGGGCCGCGAGCATCCGCCCGTGGAAGGCCAGCACGACGGGCTTGCTCAGCCAGACCGGATCCACTATTTCGCCAGTTCGCGCAACGCATTCCGGTACCGTCTCATGCCTTCCTCGGCGATCTCCATCTGCCGCTCGAATTCTGGATCGAAGGGGGTGATCCGGTACCCTCCATCGGTCGTTTCAGTCAGGTAGACCACATCGCCCTCGCCTACGCGCAGGGTGTTGGCGGCATCCCTGGGGAGCCGCAGATTCAGCGAATTCCCTACCTTGTGAACCTTGAGCGCGTGCATCGCAAATCCCTCGTGCGTTTATACTGAAGTATATACGCACGACCCGCCCAAAGGATATGGCTACTCGAGGACTTCCACGGAATCCCTGTCCAGCGCAAGCCGCGGCCTGCCTTCCCGGCCGATCTGTCCGGAGACCCGGATGCGGTCGCCGACCGCGATCGTGTCGCGGCTCCATCCGGCGCTTGCCATGCCGTTCAGGTTCGATGATTCGAGATCCCAGATCCGGGTCGAACCGTCGGCCTCGGTGACCTCGATGTAGAAGTGGACGTGAGGGTTCGCCCAGAACACTTCGACGACCACACCTTCGACTTCGCCAACCTCTTCGGTGTAATTCGCCGAAAGTGCGTGGTGTGCCTGCACGCTGGTCCAGCCGGCACTCGCAGCCACGATCGAGGCAGCGTAAACAAGCTTACTTTTCATAGGATGTTCACTCCCAGCATGGGATTGGCCGCTATAGTCGGTTGCCCGATCGCCCCCAGTATTCCTCAAGCCGCCCATCGAGCTGCAGCCCGCGGTAGAACGCGTGCGGGTCGCAGGAATACTCCCCGACTTCGGAGTCGTCCGGCAACTTCTGTCGAATCTGGTGCATCAGGATTGGCCGATTGTAGTTGACCGGATCGCTCAGGCTGAACTCGATGTGCAGATTCCCGTCTTCGTCCAGGTACCAGCGTTCCGTGACGACGGCGCCCGCGTTGAACGGCATTCCCGCCGCGTCCCACACCGCTTTCTTCAATCCCCGCGTCTCGACCACGAGCGTGGAGCCTTCCCAACGACCCAGGGAATACCCCATCGATAACTGCGCGTCATCGATTCCATCCGGGAAGCTTCTGCCATCCATGTAGATCCTGCGCACCTCGTGCAGATCCTCATGCAGGATGAAGATCCGGCCCCTGTCTTCGACGACCTCGATAACGAACGGACCGTGCGACATGCGAATCAATCCGTCCGAGACACAACGCAGTATCGGGTCGTCAATGGTCAGGTCATAGGCCGCCTGCGCCGCTCGGCCCGCCTCGGTCTGATCGAACGAGTACTTGCTGATAATGGCGGGGCCGCGCCAGATGCCGGTGAGATCGACCGGGTCGGGCGCCGGAGGCGGGCTCTCGGGCGCCGCCCTGGGCGTCGCGCGCCAGGCCCCGCGCGCTTCTCCCGCCTCGGTCACCGTGCCCGTCAGGATGCCGTCTTCGAGCACGCCCTCGAGAATGCTCAAGTGCTCTCGGTCGCCGACATCGGTCCAGTCGAAATCCAAGCGAATGCGATCGCCTTGCAGACTCAGCAGATTGACGGGACCGCCGTCGATATAAACGCTCACGTTGTCGCCCGACGGCTCGATCGTCAGCGTGCCATAGGCCGGACGACGCGCATTGCCCTGCTCGAGCCACAGCAGCCATTCGCCGACAAATCCGCTCTCCTGCCCGATTGCCGTCACCGGCGAGAACACAAGGCAAAGAACCGGAATGAGCTTTCTCATGGTGTCTTCCCGTCAGCAAACCTGTACGAGTCAGTAGATGGTATATCCCGTGCCAATGAAATTGTGCAACTCATATTGCCGAGCAAGGTGGGTGTCCAGCGGATCGTAATGCGGCGGTTGACCGCGTTTCCCTGCTCGTCCCGGGTGGCCGGAGCGAAGGAGTCATGGGGTGCTGCCGCTTCTTGATATTGACGGGCTCCCTTTTTACGCCGTCGCCACGGCCGCTGCAATGTTGTCGAGCGCCTTGCGGATCAGAAGGCGGGAAGTCGCGAGATTCATGCGCATGTGGCCGGCACCGCCCTGGCCATAGGCGCTGCCCGGGTTGAGGTAGATTCTCGCATTGTTGCCGAACCAGCGCTGCATGATCTGCTCCGCGGCGATGACGGCTCCCGATGTCCTGTTCTCCTCTTCCGCCATCTCATGGGCGCCGATCCGTTCCGCCAGTTCGCTCACGTCCAGCCACGCCAGGTAAGTTCCCTGGGGCTTGGTGTATTTGACCGACGGGACATTGTCGCGCAGATAGGCGTCCACGAAATCGTGATTGGCGTCGATGTAGGGGAGCAGTTGATCGAGCCACTCGTCGCCTTCGGTGAGCGCGGCCCGATTTGCCTCCATGCCCAGTGTGCTCAGATCGGCCCGCGTATTGGAGCGCGCGCGCTCGAGCAGATCGGGATTGGTCGAGAAGTACCACCCGGCCTTCATCCCGGCAAGGCTGAAGGTCTTGCTCGCAGCCTTGAAGGTCAGGCTGTTGTCGACGATTTCCCTGTCGGGAAGGCTGGCGAAGGGCGTGTAGCTGTTGCCCGCGGTCACGAAATCGCAATGGATCTCGTCGGCGAGCACGATGACGCGATGGCGCAGGCAAATCTCGCCCATGCGCAGCAGGTCCTCTTCCGACCAGCAGTTGCCCGTCGGATTCTGCGGGTTGCACAGGAGGAAACAGTTGGCCCGGGTGGCGCGCCGTTCGAAGTCGTCCCAGTCGATACGATAGCGGCCATCGACGACATGCATCGGGCTTTCTTCGGCCATTGTCCGTGTGAGGCGGAGGTCGAAATTGTAGAAGCCGTCGTAGGTGGGCGTGTTCATCAGCACGCTTGACCCGGGAGGAGAAAAGGCCCGCAGTGCCGCGATCAGCCCCGCGTGCACGCCCGTGGTGAGCTCGATGGATCCCGGGTCGATCTCGAGCCCGTAGCTACGCTGGATCCAGTCCACGATCGCCTGCGTGTACGATCCCGGCCGCTCCAGATAGCCCCAGTTCTCGTGCTCGCTACGCGTGGCCAGT